>JBOGXT010000425.1:0-3126 GCA_050694635.1 Thermoleophilaceae bacterium | reverse complement strand
GCGCCAGGCCGGGAACGCGTCGCGCGCGCGCGCCACCGCCGCGTCGGTCTCCTCCACCCCGGCCTGCGGCAGCTCGGCCATCACCTCCTCGGTGGCGGGCTCGATGACCTTCAGCATCGGACGAGCGCCGCCTCCACCAGCGATCCCACCACGCGGCTGCGCTCGTCCTCCTCCGGGTGCCACAGCACACCGAGCGCGTAGGGCCTGCCCTCCATCTCGACCGCCTCGACGATGCCGTCCTCGGTCGACCAGCCGGTGGCCGTCAGGCCCTCGCCCAGCTCGTCGAGGCCTTGGTGGTGGTGCGACTTGACCGCGGTGGTCTCGGCCCCCACCGCGCGCGCCGCCAGCGAGCCGCTCTCGAGCCGGACCTCGTGGTCGCTGAAGGTCCCGGGCGTGTGGCGGTGGTCCTCGTGCCCGACGCGCTCGGCTACGTGCTGGTCGAGCGTGCCGCCGCAGGCGACGTTCAGCATCTGCATCCCCCGGCAGATGCCGAGCACCGGCAGGTCGCGTTCGATCGCGCGGTGCGCCAGGGCCAGCTCGAAGCGGTCGCGCTCGGGCCAGGTGCCGCGCGTCTCGGGGTGCGGCCGGGCGCCGTAGGTCGCCGGGTCGACGTCCGAGCCGCCCCCGAGCATCAGCCCGTCGAGCAGGTCGAGCAGCTCGTCCGGGCGCTCGGCCACCGCGTCGTCGGGCGGCAGCAGCAGCACCAGCGCGCCGGCGGCCTGGACGGAGAGCGAGTACGAGCGCGGCGAGAGGTAGCAGGCCACCGCCTCCCATGCACGCCAGGACGCCCGCTCCACGGCGGAGCAGATGCCGATCACCGGCCGCCGGCTCACAACCGCTCGAAGCCCCGGAACTTCTCCCAGTCGGTGACCGCCGCCTCGTGGGCCTCCAGCTCGATCCGGGCCCGGTTGAGGTAGTGGTCCACCACCTCCTCGGAGAACGCCTCGCGCGCCACGTCGGAGCCGGCGAACAGGTCGCGGGCGGCGTACAGGGTGTGCGGCACGCGTGGCTTGTCCGACTCGTAGGCGTTGCCCTCGAACACCGGCTCCAGCTCGAGCTCGTTCTCGATGCCGTGCAGGCCGGCGGCGATCATCGCGGCCAGGGCGAGGTAGGGGTTGACGTCGGCGCCGGGGAGGCGGTTCTCGACCCGCAGCCCCTGGCCGTGGCCGACGACGCGCATCGAGCACGTGCGGTTGTCGTTGCCCCAGGCCACCGCCGTGGGGGCGAACGACCCGGGCACGAAGCGCTTGTACGAGTTCACGTGCGGGGCGAAGAACAGCGTCAGCTCGCGCAGGCAGGCGAGCTGGCCGGCCACGAAGCGGTGGAAGGTCGTCTCGTCGCCGGCGAAAACGTTGCCGCCGCCGTCGTGCGCGACCGAGCAGTGGATGTGGCAGGAGTTGCCCTCGCGCTCGTCGAGCTTGGCCATGTAGGTGATCGACATGCCGTCCTGCGCGGCGATCTCCTTGGCCCCGGTCTTGTAGATCACGTGGTCGTCGGCGGTGGCGAGCGCCTCGTCCCAGTGGAAGTTGATCTCGTGCTGGCCGAAGTTGCACTCGCCCTTGGAGTTCTCGACCCGCATGCCGGCGCCCATCATCGAGTTGCGGATGCGCCGGATCAGCGGCTCGACCCGAGCCGTGCCGACCATCGAGTAGTCGACGTTGTAGAGGTTGGCCGGCTCGAGGTCGCGGTAGGCCTTGCGCCACGCCTCCTCGTAGCTGTCGCGGAAGACGATGAACTCGAGCTCGGTCCCGGCCGTGGCCATCCAGCCGCGCTCGGCCAGGCGGGCCAGCTGGCGGCGCAGGATCTGGCGCGGCGAGGCGACCACGTCCGAGCCGTCCTCCCAGGCCAGGTCGGCCATCAGCAGCACGGTCCCCTCGTGCCACGGGACCGGCCGCAGGGTGTCGAGGTCGGGCTTCATCACGAAGTCGCCGTAGCCGCGCGCCCAGCTCGACATCGCGTAGCCGTCGACGGTGTTCATGTCGACGTCCACGGCCAGCAGGTAGTTGCAGCCCTCGGCATCGTGCTCGACGACCTCCTCCAGGAAGTGCCGAGCGGTCATGCGCTTGCCCTGGAGGCGGCCCTCCATGTCGGCGATGCAGAGGAGCACGGTGTCGACCGTGCCATCGTCAACGGCGCCGCGGAGCTCTTCGAGCGTCATCGTCCCCCTCGCAGTAAGGTTGGTTCAGCCGACCTTTGCGCACTCTACTCGGGATCGACGAAGGGACAACCGGCGTCAAGGCGGCGCTGTTCGACGAGCGCTTGCGCCCCGTGCGCGAGGCGCGGCGCGACAAGGCGAACCGCCACCCGCGGGCCGGCTGGGTCGAGCAGGACGGCGAGGAGGTGCTCGCCGCCGTGGTCGAGGCGGTGGCCGAGCTGCTCGACGACGCGCCCGGCGAGGTCGTCGCCTGCGGGCTCGACCACCAGGGCGAGTCGGTGCTCGCCTGGGACGCCGAGAGCGGCGCGCCGCTCACGCCGATCGTCGTCTGGCAGGACAAGCGCTCGCAGGAGGTGCTCGACCGCGTCGCCGCCGACGAGGACGAGATCCGCGAGCTGAGCGGGCTGCCGCTCGACCCCTACTTCTCGGCCGGCAAGCTCGCCTGGCTGCTCGAGCACGACGACGGCGTCCAGCGGGCGCGCGACGCGGGCACGCTCCGCATGGGCACGGTCGACTCCTTCCTCTGCGACCGGCTCGGCGCGGGCTTCGCCACCGACGCGTCGACCGCATCGCGCACGCAGCTGCACGCGCTCGGGCGGCCCGGCTTCGACGCGCGGCTGGGCGAGCTGTTCGGGGTGGCGCTCGAGGTGCTGCCCGACGTGCGCGACACGGCGGGCGACCTGGGCACGCTGCGCCATCCGTCCTGGCCGGTCGAGCTGCGGCTGTGCGGGCAGGTCGTGGACCAGCAGGCGGCGCTGGCAGGCGCGGGGTGCGTGGCGCCCGGCCGCGTCAAGGCGACCTACGGGACGGGCGTGTTCGTGCTCGGGCACGCCGGCGAGGAGGTGCCTCGGCCGGCGGGCGGGCTGCTTCCCACCGTCGCCTGGCGCGTCGACGGGCGCACGGAGTACGCGATCGACGGGGGCGTGTTCGCCGCAGGCGCGATGCTCGAGTGGATGTGCCGGGAGCTGGGC
>JBOGXT010000424.1:0-5424 GCA_050694635.1 Thermoleophilaceae bacterium | reverse complement strand
CACGAGCGCAGCGCACGCGCGCTCGCCGCGCTGGGCGCCTCGGCGGCGGCACGCGCCCACCATGTTGAGTACTCGGCCCGCACCGGCGACCTAGCCGCCGTCGCCGTCCTACGGGAGGCCGGCGAGTCAGCGGCCCACCGAGCTCCCGCAAGTGCCGAACGTTGGTTCGGCGCCGCGCTTCGCCTGCTCCCCGACGCCGCGCCCGCCGCGGATCGTGTCGAGCTCTTGCTCGCGCGTTCCCAATCGCTGGCCGCGACGGGGCACTTTGCGGATAGCTACGCCGCCCTGCTCGAGAGCTTGACGATCGTGCCCGAGGAGTCCGTCGGGTTGCGCGTGCAGGTCACCACGGCGTGCGCCGTTGTGGAAAATCTGCTCGGCCGGCACAAGCAGGCCCGCGCACGTCTCGAAGACACACTCGCCGAGATTGGGGACGCCGCATCGCCGGACGCGATCGCGCTCATGATCGAGCTCGCCGTCGATGCGCTCTTCAGCGCCGAGTACGAGGCGATGCACGCGTGGGCGCTTCGCGCGGCCGAGGCGGCGGCGCCGCTGGGAGATCGCGTCCTAGGCGCTGCCACACTCGCTGTACGCGCCGCCGGAGCCGCACTTGGCGGAGCTGTCGTCAATGCACGGGTCTATCGCGAGCAGGCCGCGGAGCTTGTGGATCGGCTTTCGGACGACGAGCTCTCCAGGCGTCTCGACGTCCTCTTCCACCTAGCGAACGCGGAGATGTACCTCGACCACTTCGAAGACGTGTGCCGCCACACCGATCGTGCGCTCCGTATCGGCCGTGCCACGGGACAGGGCGATCTCTTTCCAATCCTCCTTCCGATGCTGGGAACGGCCCTCTGGTTACAGGGCCAGGTAGCGGAATCCAGTGACGTACTCGACGGGGCCGTCGAGGCGGCACGGCTGGTGGACAACCCTCACGGGCTCGTCTGGAACCTCCTGAGCCGCTCGCTGGCGGGATTCGCCGCCGGAGAAGTCGACGTGGCGCTCGCCACCGGGGAGGAGGCCGTCGACGTCGCGCGTCGCCTGGACGCGAGCTCGGCTTCCGCCTGGGCCGCCGTGGCCCTCGCGACCGCCCTGCTCGGCACGGATCGAGCTGCACGCGCGGCCGAGCTGCTCATCGCCTCCGGCGGGATCGACCAGCAGCAGATCGGAGGTGGCTGGCGAGTCCGCTCCCTGGAGCTCCTCACCCGCTGCCTGCTCGCCTCGGGCAGACACGAAGAAGCTCAGCGGACGGCAAGCACCGCTGCGGATTGTGCTGACGGCATCTCGTTGCCGATGGCGGCCGCGATGGCGGATCTTGCTCGGGCTGTGGTCATGCTCGACGCCGGTGATTCCGGCGACGCGGCAGAACGAGCGCTTTTAGCGGCGACGGCACTCGAAGAAGTCGGGAACCTCTTCGATGCCGCCGGTGCCCGCACGCTTGCGGGACGCGCGCTCGCCCGAGCGGGCGAGCATGACCGGGCGGCGACCCAACTCGAACGTTCAGCGGCCGCCTTCGACGGCTTCGGCTCACCCCGCCTCCGTGCAGAAGCGGAGCGCGAGCTCCGGAAGCTCGGGCGCCGCATCCACCGCCGAACACGTGCCGGCGATGCAGACGCAACCGGCGTGGCCTCGCTCACCGGACGCGAACTCGAGGTTGGGCGGCTCGTCGCCGACGGCAAGACGAACGCTGAGATCGCAGCCGCCCTCTACCTCAGCCCCAAGACGGTCGAAACGCACCTGCGCAACACATTCCGCAAGCTCAACGTCTCCTCTCGGCTCCAGGTCGCGCGCGCAGTCGAGCAATCTGATCATGCTGGGCAAACGACCTGACGCGCGCGAACGGGCCGAGTAAAGCGTGACCCATTCCGTCCGCTCGCCTCGGCCAACCCTGTGCGACTTGGCGCGGGACTAATTGTTGTCCGTTTAAACACCGGACAACACGGCGCGGGTACGAGACGAGTAAATCAGCCTGGGCACGCGCGGGCAGGCGCGGGCATGGTAGGCACGCCACGAAGGCGCGATTTGCAGGAGAAATGTGATCGCGATGGTAAGGAGGGGGTCGACGGTTCGAGTCCGTCAGAGTGCTTGCGAAAGCGCCGGAAATCCGGCGCTTTTCGTTTGGGAGAACTTCTCCTCGCCCAACGTGCGTTGGGTATGCGTCGATGGACGCCCACAGGACTCGACCGGCCAACTCTTACACCATCGCAACGATCGTGCGAACCGGGATCGGACCGCGGTGTGCGTCGTCCCTGCTTGGAGGCGAGCACGTGCGCAGCTCGGCTAGATGAAAACGCATGGCGCCACTGTGGTTCAGGAACTCCGTGGCCCGGGTTCTACCGTTCGGGCTGGGACAGGTGGACTTTGGCGTCCTGATAGCTGGCGTTTGCCGGCGACTCGGCCGGGGCGTAGACGAGGTTCAGCACACCGGTCTCGAAGGTCTGCGACGAGATCAGTGTGAACGGGATCGCGGGCTCGCCCTCGTCGAACAGCCGCATGCCCTTGCGGACGGCGATCGGGTGCACAAGCAGGTGCAGCTCGTCCAACAGCCCCGCGACCAGCAACTGGCGGACGACGGAGACCGAGCCGCTCATGCCGATGGTGGCGTCGCCGGGCTCGTTCTTCAACGCAGTGACGGCCTCGATGAGGTCGCCCTGCAGCTGTTCGGAGTTGCGCCAGGTGAACTCCAGCTGCTGGTTCGACACGACAATCTTGCGGGCGTCGCCGAGCGCCTTGGCAAATTGAGCGTCCTCCCCACCGGCCGCTTCCCGCTCAGGCCAGGCCCCGGCGAAGCTGTCGTAGGTCTTGCGACCGAACAGGATGGTGTCGGCCGCACCGAGGGTGGCGTCCACGGCAGCACCCATCTCGCCGTTGAAGTACGGGAAGTGCCACTGGTCGGGCGCCTCGACGACGCCGTCGAGCGCGATGAACAGGCCTGCGGTGATCTTCCTCATGATGCTTCTCCCACGTAGTCGCTGAACGTTCCGTCATCCACTGAGACTACGCAAGCCCGATCAACTCATCGGGGCCGGCACGCTGAATTAGCCTCCACCGATGGCCCAGCGCGAGCAGCGGGTTACACCGCTCGAGCTCTTCTTCGACCTCGTCTTCGTCTTCGCCATCACGCAGGTCACCCTGCTCATGTCGGACGACCCCACGTGGCAGGGGCTCGGCCGCGGGCTGGTCGTCCTGGCCGCGCTCTGGTGGGCGTGGACCGGCTATGCCTGGCTGACGAACACGCTCGAACCCGAGGAGGGACCGGTGCGCGCGGGCATGTTCGCAGCGATGGCGGCGATGCTCGTCGTTGCCCTCGCCGTCCCCGAAGCCTTCGGTGCGCACGGCGTGCTGTTCGGGATCGCCTACCTGATCGTGCGTCTTCTCCAGCTCCAGCTCTATGCGATCGCCGGTAAGCGCGATCCCGACCTGCTCGCGGCCGTGCTGCGCATGGCGCCCTCGGCCACGCTCGCACCAATGATCATCGTCGCCGCCGGCTCCCTCGACGGGCCTGCGCAGGCCGCGCTCTGGGTCGTAGCCCTCGCGGTCGACTACCTGGGCGTCCTGGTCGGGCGCGGCCAGGGCTGGCGCGTATCGCCCGCGCACTTCGCCGAGCGCCACGGCCTCATCGTCATCATAGCCCTCGGCGAGTCGATCGTCGCGATCGGCGTCGGAGCCGCGGGCGTGTCGCTCACGCCCAGCATCGTTGCGGCCGCCGTCCTCGGAATCGTCGTCGTCGCCGCGCTCTGGTGGGCGTACTTCGACATCTACGCCGTCATGTCCCAGCGACAGCTCGCCGCGACGAGCGGTGCCGCGCGCGTGCGGCTTGCGCGCGACTACTACGGCTATCTCCATTTGCCGATGATCGCGGGCATCGTGCTCTTCGCTCTCGGCCTGAAGAAGACGATCGAGCATGTCGGCGACCCGCTGGCCACCGTCCCCGCGGTGGCGCTCTGCGGCGGACTGTCGCTCTACTTCCTCACCCACGTCGCCATCCGCGTACGCCTCGTCCATTCCGTTCGTCGCACGACGACGGCGAGGCCGGGTTGGATCGGCCCCGGCAGGCTGATCACAGGGATCGGCATGCTCGTGCTCCTGCCCGCCGCTTTCGAGCTCTCGGCGCTGAACGCACTCGCGGCGGTGACCGGGCTGTGCTGCGCGCTCATCGCTTACGACGTCATCCACTACCGCCAGGAACGGGCCGAGATTCGACGGGCGCGGCCCTGACGCGAGCCCCGGGGCTGGGCTCGGAGGGGTCGACGCGACGCACGGGCGCCCACGGGACGGCCAGCGGTCCCCGCCGATCAGCTGGGACCTTGCAGGGCACTGGAACCTCGCCGAGCAACGCGCGCGCAAACCCGTGGCGCTTCGGAGTCGGGCGGCTCGGGCGGGAGGCGACCGAGAATGGCAAATCGCTCGGTAAGGAGAAGGCGCTGCCGCGCGGAACGGGGATGCTCCCACAGCTCGACCTCGAGCCCAGCCGTCCTCCGGTAGACGCCGAACGTGGGTCTGGACGAAGCGGGAGACCCAGCTCGATGACGAGATCGTCGAGGGCGTCGCCGCTTTCTCCGAGCGCGTAGTGGATCGTCTCGTAGGCGATGTAGGCAAGCAGGAGCGGAAGCCGCAGCCCACACGAGACCTGCCTCGCGAGGTAATAGAACAGCCGCCGACGGAGGCCGGGCGCAAGCGTGAGCGCCACCTGCCGGCGCGGCGGCTCGTTGCTCCTCTGCCTCTCGAGACGGAGCTTTCAGGCTTGGGCGGCCCGCGCGTCGCGTCCGGGCGGGGTGTGCGGCGATGTTCCGCCCTCACGCGGGAGCTCTCAGGCAGAAGAGAGACGGGTCATGGGAGCCGTGCGGATGGAGCTTTTATGGAGCCCAGCGGGGGCAATCGGGCGCAACCAGCGGTAAATCGGCTAAGCCCCAGAAACCAGACCCGCAAATCGAATCGCGAATCGATGCCGTTTTCGCGCAGAGGGATCGCCCCGACCGGCGTCAGGCGGGTGGGCGCACGACGGAGAACTTGGCGCAGGCGAAGTCGCCGTTTCGTCCCAGCTCGTCCAGACGCAGCTCGATCCGGCGGGGCAGCAGAGGTGCACCCCCACCCAGCGTGACCGGCGCGATCGACACGATGACCTCGTCCAGCAGACCCATGTCGGCGAACTGACCGGCCAAGTCTCCCCCGCCGACGATCCAGACGTTCCGGTCACCAGCGGCACCGACCATCTCCTTGTGCACGGTTGCGATGTCCGCGCTCGTGACCTCGACTCCGGAGTCGGGGACGACCGGCAGCTGCCGGTGCGTGAAGACCCAGCACGGAATGACTTACGGCCACCTCCAATCCCGCGGTTGCTTCGACGCTATCTCGTGGTCGAGTATCCATTCGTACGTCGTGGTCCCCTTCGCCATAGCACCGACGTCGGCGATGAGCTCGCCGTTGTTC
>JBOGXT010000423.1:0-4434 GCA_050694635.1 Thermoleophilaceae bacterium | reverse complement strand
GGGCCTACCTGCTGCTCGAGGACGGCGTGCGCTTCGACGGCGATGCGGTGGGCGGCTCGGGTCACACCGTCGGCGAGGTGGTCTTCAACACGGCGATGTCGGGCTACCAGGAGGCGGTCACCGATCCGAGCTATTCGGGCCAGATCATCGTGTTCACCTACCCCCTGATCGGCAACTACGGGGTGGCGGCCCGGCACATGGAGTCGGACCGGGTCCACGCGCGCGCGGTGATCATGCGCGAGGGCGTCGACCGCGAGGACGCCCAGCACGCCGAGGGCGGCTGGCTGAGCTGGCTGCGCGCCTGCGGCGTGCCCGCCCTCACGGGGGTGGACACGCGCGCGCTGGTGCGCCACATCAGGGACAAGGGGGCAATGCGGGGCGGCGTGTTCGGCGACGAGGTGCCCGAGGGCGAGGCCCGCGAGCGCGTATACGCCGAGCCCTCGATGTCGGGCCTGGACCTGGCCCGCGAGGTCTCGCCGCAGGAGCCGCTCGTCCTCGAGGGGCCCGGGCCGCGCGTGATCGCCATCGACACCGGGATCAAGGGCTCCATCGTCCGCAACCTGCGCGAGCGCGGCGTCCACCTGGAGCTGCACCCCTGCGCCACCACCTCCGAAGCGCTCCTCGCCCGGGACCCGGATGCGGTCTTCCTGGCGAACGGCCCGGGAGACCCCGCCGCGCTGGACTACGTCGTCGAGGCGGTGCGCGGCGTGGTGGGCAAGGTGCCGGTCTGGGGAATCTGCCTGGGCCACCAGCTGCTCTGCCGCGCCGTGGGCCTCGACACCTTCAAGCTGCCCTTCGGCCACCGCGGCGCCAACCACCCCGTCAAGGACCTCGAGACCGGCCGCATCGAGATCACCTCCCAGAACCACGGCTTCGCGGTGCTCGGGCCGGGAGGCGAGCGGACCATCGACACCAACGAGCCCGTGCGCTGGGAGACGGACTTCGGCACCGCGGAGCTGCAGCAGCTGAACCTCTACGACCGCACGGTCGAGGGGCTGGTGCTGCGGGACGTGCCGGGATCGACCGTGCAGTACCACCCCGAGGCCGGCCCCGGCCCGCACGACGCCCTCCACCTCTTCGACCGATTCATCGAGCGACTTGCCGCGTAGGGACGACATCGAGAAGATCCTCGTGATCGGCTCGGGCCCGATCGTGATCGGCCAGGCCGCGGAGTTCGACTACTCGGGCGCGCAGGCCTGCAAGGTGCTGCTCGAGGAGGGCTACCAGGTCGTCCTGGTCAACTCGAACCCGGCCACGATCATGACCGACCCCGAGTTCGCCACGGCCACCTACATCGAGCCGCTGCTGCCGGCGTCGGTGGCCAAGGTGATCGAGCGGGAGCGCCCGGACGCGATGCTGCCCACGCTGGGCGGCGGAACGGCGCTCGACCTCGCCCGCCAGCTCTCGGAGGACGGCACGCTCGCGAAGCACCGGGTCGAGCTGATCGGCGCCGACTACGACGCGATCCGCCGGGCCGAGGATCGCGACCTGTTCCGCGCCACCATGGAGCGCGCCGGGCTGCGCGTGCCGCGCAGCGCCGCCGTCAAGTCGATGCGCGAGGCCGACCGGGCACTGCCCGAGGTGGGCCTGCCGGCGATCGTGCGGCCCGGCTTCACGATGGGCGGCGCCGGGGGCGGGATCGCGCACACCGAGGCGGAGTACCGCCAGGTGGTGGCCGAGGGCCTGGCCGCGTCGCCGATCGGCCAGGTGCTCGTGGAGGAGTCGGTGATCGGGTGGGGCGAGTTCGAGCTGGAGGTGATGCGCGACGCGAGCGACAACGTCGTGATCGTCTGCTCGATCGAGAACGTCGACCCGATGGGCGTGCATACCGGCGACAGCGTCACCGTGGCGCCGCAGCAGACCCTCACGGACGTGCAGTACCAGCGCCTGCGCGACCAGGCGCTCACGGTGATTCGGGCCGTGGGGGTGGAGACCGGCGGCGCCAACATCCAGTTCGCGGTCGACCCCGAGACCGACGAGATCGTCGTGATCGAGATGAACCCGCGCGTGTCGCGCAGCTCGGCGCTGGCCTCCAAGGCGACCGGCTTCCCGATCGCCAAGATCGCGGCGCGGCTGGCCGTGGGCTACGCGCTCGAGGAGATCGACAACGACATCACCCGCAAGACGCCCGCCTCGTTCGAGCCGACGATCGACTACGTGGTCGTCAAGTGGCCGCGCTTCGCATTCGAGAAGTTCCCCGGCGCGGACGGCGCCCTGCACACCTCGATGCAGTCGGTCGGCGAGGCGATGGCGATCGGCCGGACCTTCAAGCAGGCGTTCGTGAAGGCGATGCGCTCGCGCGAGCTCGACGTGGTCGGGCCATACCCCGTCGACCTCCTGGAACGGCTCGGGACGCCGTCGCACGACCGCTACGAGCTGATCTTCGAGGCCATTAGCCGCGGCCACTCGGAAGGGGAGCTGTGCGAGCGCACCGGCATCGACCCCTGGTTCATGGCCGAGATCTCGGCTCTCGCACGGGGCGACGATCCGGAGGCCGGACTCGAGCGCTCGTTCAAGTCGGTCGACACCTGCGCCGCCGAGTTCGAGGCGGAGACGCCCTACTACTACTCGGGCTGGGAGCGCCGCGCCGCTCACGAGGTGCGCCGCGGCGACCGGCCGAGCGTCGTGATCCTCGGCAGCGGGCCGAACCGGATCGGCCAGGGAATCGAGTTCGACTACTGCTGCGTACACGCGGCGATGACCGTGCGCGAGTCGGGTCGCGACGCGGTGATGGTCAACTGCAACCCGGAGACGGTCTCGACCGACTACGACACCTCGGATCGGCTGTACTTCGAGCCGCTCACGCTCGAGGACGTGCTCGGCGTGGTCGGCATCGAGCGCCCCGAGGGTGTGATCGTCCAGTTCGGCGGCCAGACGCCGCTCAAGCTGGCGCAGGGCCTGGCCGACGCCGGCGTCCCGCTGCTGGGCACGCCGGTCGAGTCGATCCATCTCGCGGAGGACCGCCCGAGCTTCGGGGGGCTGCTCGACGAGCTGGGGCTGAAGGGACCGCCGTACGCCACGGCTTCGTCGCCCGAGGAGGCGCTGGTGGCGGCGGGCTCCGTGGGCTACCCGCTGCTGGTGCGCCCCAGCTACGTGCTCGGCGGCCGGGCGATGGAGATCTGCTACTCGCGGGATGCGCTTGCGGGCTATCTGCGACGCACGAACGGCTCCGCCGGCGGCGAGGGGCGCCAGATCTTCCTGGACCGCTTCCTCGAGAACGCCATCGAGATCGACGTCGACGCGCTGTGCGACGGCCGCGAGGTCCGGATCGGGGCGATCATGCAGCACGTCGAGGAGGCCGGCGTGCACTCGGGCGACTCGGCCTGCGTGATCCCGGCGATGTCGCTCGGGCCGGAGATGCTCGAGCAGGTGGAGCGGGCCACCGCGGCGATCGCGCTACGGCTCGGCGTGGTCGGGCTGATCAACATCCAGTTCGCCGTGTACGGCGACGAGGAGCTGTACGTGATCGAGGCCAACCCGCGCGCCTCGCGGACGGTGCCCTTCGTGTCGAAGGCGATCGGCGTGCCGCTCGCCAAGCTCGCCTGCCGGCTGATGCTGGGCGATGGCCTCGCCGACCTGGGCTTCGACGGGGCGCCGGCGCCGCGCCACGTCTCGGTGAAGGAGGCCGTGCTGCCCTTCGGACGCTTCCCGCGGGCCGACGCGCTGCTCGGACCGGAGATGAAGTCCACCGGCGAGGTGATGGGCGTGGCCGCCGACTACCCCACCGCCTTCGGCAAGGCTCAGGCCGCGGCCGGCGCCGAGCTGCCGCAGGCGGGCGCGGTCTTCATCAGCGTCACCGACGGCGACAAGCCGGCCGCGACGCAACTGGCCGCCTCGTTCCACGACATGGGCTTCCGCGTGCTGGCCACTGGCGGCACCGCCCAGGCGATCCGGCGCATGGGGGTGCCGGTCGAGCGGATCAAGAAGCTGTCCGAGGGGTCGCCGAACGTGGTGGAGCGGATCGAGTCGGGCGAGGTCGACATGGTGATCAACACGCCCACCGGCTCCGGCGCCCGGGCCGACGGCTACGAGATCCGCCGCGCCGCGATCGGTCGCGGGATCCCGTGCATCACGACGATGTCGGGGGCGAGTGCGGCCCAGCGGGCGATCCGCGCCAGCCGCAGCGGCGAGACCGAGGTGATCTCGCTCCAGGAGCTGCATGGCATGACCCGAATCCGTGCGCACTCGGCCGAGCCGAGTGCTTACGGCTGAGCCGCCCGCTTTGACCGTGAGCGCAGCACCGCGCACTGAGCCGCGCACGCTGGCCCCGCCGGAGCGGCGGACGGCGCGCGTGACGAGCGTCGAGCGGCTGGGCGCGTACCGGCTGATCACCGCGCTGGACGCGGAGGGACCGCCGGACCCGCGGCCCGGCCAGTTCTACATGCTGGCCGCGGCCGAGCGCTGGGGCGGGGGAGGGGACGAGCGCCCCTACCT
>JBOGXT010000422.1:0-3828 GCA_050694635.1 Thermoleophilaceae bacterium | reverse complement strand
GCTCCGGGCCCTGGCCGTACTGACGCGCGGCTAGAGTGCGGCCCCCCATGGCCGGTGAGACGAGCACGGAGAAGGTCGCCGGGCTGGCGGCTCTGCGCGCCGATGCGCTCGCGGCCGCGCGCGACTTCGCCGAGGAGGCGCTGGCCGAGCAACCCTTCGTGCCCGGCCAGACCACGGTGCCGGTGGCGGGCAAGGTGATCGGGGCACCCGAGCTCGAGGCACTCGTCGACGCCTCGCTCGACGGCTGGCTGACGGAGGGCCGCTTCGCGCGGCAGTTCGCGCCCGCCTTCGCCCGCGCCGCCGGCCGCGAGCAGGCTCTGCTCGTGGGGTCGGGCTCGCAGGCCAACCTGCTGGCCGTCGCGGCGGCGTCCTCCCACCTCCACCAGCGGCCGCTACGCCCCGGCGACGCGGTGGTCACGCCCGCGCTCGGCTTCTCGACCACCGTCAGCCCGCTCTACCAGCAGCGCCTCGTGCCGGTGTACGTCGACGTGGAGAGCGACACGCTCAACCCGACGCTCCAGATGTTCGCCGATGCGATATCGCCACGTACCCGCGCGGTGGTGGCCGCGCATTGCCTCGGCAACCCGTACGACGCCGCCGGGCTGGCCGAGCTGTGCGCCGAGCGCGGTCTCCTGCTGATCGAGGACTGCTGCGACGCGCTCGGCTCGACGCTCGACGGGCGGCTGGTGGGCACCTTCGGCCA
Source organism: Thermoleophilaceae bacterium (assembly GCA_050694635.1). Lineage (GTDB taxonomy): Bacteria > Actinomycetota > Thermoleophilia > Solirubrobacterales > Thermoleophilaceae > JACVRW01. Next base: position 3,125 of record JBOGXT010000422.1, on the reverse strand, counting down.
GGCCGCCACCTACTCCTTCTACCCCGCCCACCACATGACCACCGGAGAGGGCGGCGCCGTCGCCGCCGATGACCCCACCTGGGTGCGCGCGCTCGGCTCGCTGCGCGAGTGGGGACGCGACTGCTGGTGCCCGACCGGCGTGAACGACGCCTGTGGCCGCCGCTTCGATGGGCGCTTCGGCGATCTGCCCGACGGCTATGACCACAAGTACGTCTACTCGCACGTCGGCTTCAACTTCAAGGTCACCGACATGCAGGCCGCGCTGGGGCTGGCCCAGCTCGAGCGTCTCGACGGCCTCCATGCGGCGCGCCGGCGCAACTTCGCCCGGCTCGACGCGGCGCTGGCCGACCTGGACGAGCGGATCGCGCGGCCGCGCGCGCTCGAGGGGGCCAATCCCTCCTGGTTCGGCTACCCGTTCACCCTGCGTGACGGCGGGCCGGCCGAGCGGCGCGAGCTGCAGCTCTTCCTGCTCGAGCGGCGGATCGACTCGCGCCTGGTGCTGGCCGGCAACATCACCCGCCAGCCCGCCTACCAGGGCCTCGAGCACCGCACGGCCGGATCGCTCGAGGGCGCCGACCGTGTGACCGAGGCGTCGCTGTGGGTCGGCTGCTACCCGGGCCTCACGGACGAGATGATCGACTGGATCGCGGAGTCGATCCGCGACTTCCTGCTGCGCTGAGCGTGCGGCTGCGCGCGCTCGTGGCGGTACAGCTCGCGGCGCTGCTCGTGGTTGGCGTCGCGACCGCCGCCCGCTTCCCGGTGTGGGCGCTGGTGGACGAGGCCGCCCATTTCGACTACGTCCAGTGGATCGCCGAGGACGGGCGGCTCCCGGTGCTCGACGAGGATCCCGTGCACGCGGAGGTGCTCGCAATCGACGAGGGCACGTACCCGGGTCCGGCGCGCCGCCCGGCCGCAGAGCGAGGTCTCTTCGGGCGTTCGTACGAGGGCTTCCAACCGCCGCTTGCCCATCTGCTCGCGACGCCCGTCTACGTGGCGGCCGGCGCCGATCACGAGCGCAAGCTGCGCGTCCTGCGCGCGTTCGGGGTGGTGCTGCTTGGCGTGTCCGTGCTGCTGACCTGGCTGCTCGCGCGCCGGGTCATCCCAGACGCCCCTCTCACGGCCTTCAGCCTGGCGCTCACGTTCTTCCTCTGGCCCGGGGTGGTCGTGCGCGCGGCGACGTTCTCGAATGCCGCGCTCGAGCTCGTCGTCGGGGCGGCGCTCTCGCTGGCGCTGTGGCGCGCGCTGTCAGAGCGCTCCGAGCGGTGGCTCGTCGCGGCCGGCGGGCTGACCGGCGTGGCGCTGCTGACCAAGCTCACCCTGCTCGCCTTCGTGCCCGCGCTGGCGGTGGCCTGCTTCGCCTTTCTGCGCTGGGGCCGCAAGCGCGCGGTCGCGGCCGCGGCGGCCCTCCCGGCGGCGATGGTCGCCCCCTGGCTGGTCTTCAACCTGCAGCACTACGGGGCGCTCACCGGCGGCGACGAGGTCCAGGGTCTGATGGAGCCCACGCTGAACCCGGAGGGCCGCGACTACGGGGCCGGCGACCTGCCCGGCAGGCACGTCGCGCTGCTCAACGGCGTGCTGCCCGACGAATGGTGGGTCGAGTTTCTGTCGAGCACGAAGCGCCGGCTGCGCGACGTGCTGGTCGGCCTGGTGATCGCCGTCCCGATCGTGGCCGCGCTGCGCATCCCCGCCCCCGAGCGCGGCCGTGCGCTGGCGGTGCTGCTGCTCCCCTTGGTGGCCGGGATCGCGCTGATGTCGGTGTCGCTTCTGGTCGAGAACTGGGACGCGTTCTATCCGCGCTACCTGTACGGGACGCTTCCCGGCTTCGCGCTGTTCGCGGCCCTCGCTGTTCGGAGGGCGCTCGGCGAGCGAGGGTTGTTCTGGTGCTCCGCCGTCCTGACGGCGCTTCTGCTGGGTCTGTGGGCCCACCTTTCCACGGTCACGCCGGCCACGGTCTGAGGTCCAGCGGCGCCTATCGGTCCGGGTCGGGAACGGCGAGGGAGCGGGGACGGTAGGAGTCGGCGTCGGCGTAGAGATCGGAGCCCGACCAGGCGTTGACGCTGTACGAGATCAGGAGCTCGTTCTCGCGGCTGAGGTGTGGATGAGCGAGCGCGTTGTAGGTGAAACGGCCGGCCCCAGGGTCGGGAACCGTGGCGATCTCGCGGCCGCCGTCCCAGGGGCCCTCCGGCGCCGGCGCGGCGTGGAGGACGATTCGGTCGGTCAGCGGCCGTTGGGTAACCAGCCGCGGGCCTTCGGCGCCGGGAAGGACGGTGAAGCCGTTGGAGACGTCCCCGAGTACCGGCGCCGAGCCGGACGCCTCGGTGGTCCAGCCGCTGCCGTCGAAGTGCTCCCACGGGGCGCGCAGGTTCCCGCGCGGAGCACGAGCCACGTGCATCCGCTTGTCGAGACCGCGGTCCTCCACGCCGTAGATGTAGGTGTGGTTGCCCGAGTCGAACAGCGAGGTGTGGTTGCCCGAGTCGAACAGCGCGGCGCCCCAGGCCACGTGATCGGGCCCCGGCAGCTCGACCACCTCGGCCAGCCGCAGGTCGGGAAGCGAGAACACCGCCAGTGCGTTGCCGTCGAAGCGCCAGTCCCACATGCCCGAGCCGGTGCGCCGATAGCGACCGAGCGTCACGAGCAGGTTCGAGCCTTCGACCGTGCCGGCCGCGGGCCAGTACCAGGTGCCCGGCTCACCCTCGGGAACGAGGGCCCCCGGGGTCGCGGGCGAACCGCCGTGCAGCGTGGTCAGGCAGCCGCTGTGCTGGACGACGAGAGTGTTGTGCACCATCGGCGATTCGTGCGATCGCCTGCGGTCCGGGCCCACGCCGCCGAGGAAGGTGTCGCCGAAGATCCAGACGACGCGTCCGTCGGGCAGCGGCACCGAATAGGCACCGTCGCCGCCCGTCCACCCCGGCCCGGAGCGAGTCCACATCGCGTCGAAGGCAGCGGGTGGTGCACCTGGCCCGGGCAGCCCGCCCGGACACTCGGTGACCTCGACATGCCCCGGGGCGCCTGACGCGGGCGTGTCCGCCACGGGTGTGGGCGCCGTCTGAGCCTGGGAGCCCGCCTCCGCCAAGGCCAGCCGGCGCTGCCGAACAGGGCGAAGTGCGCGATCCCCGCTGTGCAGC
>JBOGXT010000421.1:0-1591 GCA_050694635.1 Thermoleophilaceae bacterium | reverse complement strand
CCCAGCGGTCCTGGCCGGTCCGGCGCGAGCGCTGCAGCCAGCCGAGCTCGGAGGTCAAGCGGTCGACGATCGGGCGCAGCCGGCGCGAGGCGACCGGCCCCCACGTCATGCCCAGGTGCTCGGCGATCGCCGACAGCGTCGGGTCGCCGGAGTCCGGAGTCGGTCGGTGTCGCTGCGCGCGGTCGACCGCGGCGAGCACCAGCTCGTCGCTGGGCGGTCGCCACCGCGGTCCGCGGATACGCTGGTCCTGCATCGGAGCTCATACCTCCTTTGCCGGCCCCGGGGGGCGTTCCTAGCGTCCGCCCGGGGCACCCTTGAGGGGTGTGGTGTCGATTGAGCGGCGGAGTCTACGGCCGCCCTCAGACAGCCGGCTGCGCCACTGCTGGCGGCGCGTGCTCTGCGCGCGCGGCCCGCAGCTCGCAGGCCGGCAACTGCAGAGCTCGGGCGGCCCGCTCGACGTCGAGCTCGGCGCGCTCGAGCAGCTCGGCGGGTACCAGGCACGCGCGCGCGTAGCGGCGCGCGTCCTCGTCGCTATAGGGGCCGGGCAGCACGCCCGCGAGCACGTCGCCGGCGTAGGCGCACATGAAGATCACGAAGGTGCGTTCGGGATCGTCGGCGGGTCGCTCGTCGAGGATCTCGGCCAGGAAGAACCGTGTGCGTGTGGCGGCCGCCACCGTGCGGCCGCGGTAGCAGATCGGCTGGAGGGTCATGCCCCGCGTAGGCGGTGGCTGCCGATCCTCGCCCCCTCGCTCATCGCTCGTCGGCGTCGCCCCTGCTCCGCGTGGCGCTCGCGCTCGAGCATGCGCAGACGTGCCCGTCCCTCAGACAGCCTGCGGTTCACTGCCGTGTAGGAGGCGGCCGTTAGGTCGCAGATCTCGTTGTAGCTGTAGCCGAGCGCCTTGAGGTAGAGCGCGCGGCGCTCGCTCTCCTTGAGCGTGCGCAGGTCGGCTACCCGCTCGGCGTGCTCGATGCGCGCGAGCGCCTGCGCATCGGCCGCCGGCTCGTCGGCCGCGGGCTCAGGCAGTTCGCCGACTTGGGGCATGCCTGAACGCATGGCGCCCGCTGGGACCTCGCCGCGCCGCATGAGCCGCCACCCTTCGTGGATCGCGACCGTGGTGAGCCACGCCGCGCCACGCTCGTCGAGCGTGACGTCCTCGCGGCGCAGGAGCGTCGCCCAGGCGTTCTGGCAGGCGTCCTCGATCGTCTGCGTTGGCGCGTTGACTTTGGTCGAGACGATGCGCTGCAGCCGCGAGGCGTAACGGGCGTAGAAGGCAGCGATCTCCTGCGCCCGGGCGGTGGTCGACGTCACGGCGGCGGCTCTCCCTCGGGTGGCGGGTCGCTGGGGGTCGTCGGAGCCGTGGCCGTGTGCGTGCTGGCCCCCTCCCCCGGAAGGTGAGAGCGAGACCTGCCGGGCGCGCGCAGCGACTCAGGGGCAGCCCGTCAGGGCCGGCCGCAGGCCGCCGCGCGGCGGTGCCCTTGAGGTAGCGAGCACGTCTGGCACGCTGAACCGTCTTCCGGGGGAAGGGTCTGCTGGGCGGGCGCCGCCCGCCCAGCGCTAACTTGCCGTCAGCTCCGCGCGCGTGGCGTTCTC
>JBOGXT010000420.1:0-4252 GCA_050694635.1 Thermoleophilaceae bacterium | reverse complement strand
ACCTGGTGCGCGGCGGCGCCGACGTGGTCGTGCTGGAGGCGCGCGACCGGCCCGGCGGGCGCGTTGAGCAGGAGTGGTTGCCGGACGGGCGGCCGGTTCAGTACGGCGGCGAGGTGGTGGCGGACTGGATGAGCGCCTACGTGGGCCTCGTGGCGGAGCTCGGCCTGACGCTCGAGCCGAGCTACACGGCGATCGACCTGCCGCCGGCCTGGGGCGTCGACGAGGGCGTCGCCGTCGGCGAGCAGGCGCCCTGGATGGACGACGCGGACCGCGCGAACCTCGTTCGGGTGGAGGCGGAGTTCGCGGCGCTCTCCCGCAGCGTCGACCCGGACGATCCGTGGAGCCACGCCGACGCGGCCAGGCTCGACGCCCTCAGCATGGGCGACTGGCTGCGCTCCGTGGACGCTCGGCCAGGTGTGATCCGGCTGCTGGAGCACATGGCGCGCTCGCTCTCGATCGACTCGATCGAGCGAACGTCGCTGCTGGCGCAGCTTCGCAAGGAGGCGGCCTGCGGCGGCCACGGCTTCTACGACGAGCGGCGCTGGGAGCACCTGCGCGTGGCGGAGGGCTCGGCGACCGTGGCGATCCGCATGGCCGGCAAGCTCGGGGAGCGGCTGCGGCTCGGGTCCGTGGTCGAGGCGATCGAGGTGGGCAAGGCATGCTCCGTACTGCTGCGCGGGGGAGAGCGGATCCAGTCGGAAGCCGTCGTATGCGCGCTCCCGGTCGGCCCACTGCGAGACGTGGCGATCACGGGAGTCTCGGACGAGCGCCTCCGTTCCCTGCATAGCCAGCGACATGCGCTCGCGTTCAAGACGGTGGTCGCCTATCCGGAATCCTTCTGGGAGGTGGGAGGGGCGACCAGCGATGGGGTTTGGGCATCGGTGTGGGTCCAGCGAGAGGGCATCCTGTCGGCGCTCACACCGCCGGATCGGCTCGGCCCCTTCCTGGCCTCTCCCGATCGGAGAGGAGAGTTTCTGGCCGTGTTGAGTGAGCTGATGGGCGACGGCGCCCTCGAGCCGATCCTGTGGGGAGAAAGGCTGTGGGGCCTCGACCCCTTCACCCAGGGCTACGTGACGAGCTGGCGGCCCGGCGACGTGATGGCCGTCGGGCCGCTGCACGGAACCCACGAGCCGCCGTTCTACGTCTGCGGCTCGGATCAGTGGGTGGCGGGATACATGGAGGGAGCGGTGCGCACGGGCCGCGACGCGGCGGCCCGTGCGCTTGGCTCCTAGGCCTCGGCCGGCCGGGGGTCCGCCCGCGGCGTGAGCGGCTCGCGCTCCACCGGCTCGGGCGAGCCCTCGATCGCGGGACCCTTCGGCAGCCACTCGAGCCAGCTCGGCAGGTACCAGTTCCACTTGCCGAGCAGCTTCATCGCCGCCGGGAGCAGGACGCCGCGCACCAGGGTGGCGTCGATCAGCACCGCCGCCGCGAGGCCCACGCCGAACTGCTTCATGTCGATGAACGAGAGCGTCGCGAAGATCGAGAACACCGCGACCATCACGATCGCCGCCGCGGTCACCACGCCCGCGGTCGACTTGATGCCGTGGCTCACCGCCTCCTCGGTCGACTCGCCGCGGTCCACGGCCTCCTTGATCCGGCTCAGGATGAACACGTGGTAGTCCATCGAGAGGCCGAACAGGATCACGAACAGCATGATCGGGAACCAGGCCGTGACCGCTCCGGTCGAGTCGAAGTCGAGCAGGCTCTCGAAGTGACCGTCCTGGAACACGTAGGTCACGATCCCGAGCGCCGCCGCGACCGACAGCACGTTCAGCAGGATCGCCTTGATCGGGATGACGATCGAGCGGAACGTGACCAGCAGGAGCAGGAACGCCATCAGGAAGACGAACCCGAACACCCACCAGATCCGTTCGGACATCAGCTCGTTGAAGTCCACCGAGCCGGCGGTGAAGCCGGACACGCCGACCACCTCGCCGCTTCCTACGGTGGGCGTGATCTGCGGCACGACGTCGTCGCGCAGCGTCTCGACCGCGTTCAGCGAGGTGTCGTCCGTGCCGGTCCCGGCCAGGGGCAGCTCGAGCACGGCCACCTGGCCGTCGCGGCTGTAGTCCACCGTCACGGGCTCGTAGAACTCGTCGGAGCTGCGCGCGACCTGCCGCAGCTCCTGTGCGGCCGCCTGGATCTCTGACCGGTCCAGGTTCCGGCCCTCGACCACGACGTCGGCCGTGAACTGCTCGCCCGGGAAGGCGGCCTGCATCCGGTCGTAGGTCTGCATGACCTCGAGCGAGCGCGGCAGGCCGTCGACGCCCGAGTCCGCGGTGTGGATGTGGAACACCGGGATCGCGAGCACCACCAGCACCGAGCCGGCCGCGATGAGCGACACCAGCGGCCGCTTCAGCACGCGGTCGAGCAGCCATGACCAGGCACGCGGCTCGCCCGTGCGCTTCTCTGGCTTGAGGAAGGGCACGCGGCCCTTGTTGACCCGATCGCCGAGCTTCGACAGGACGGCCGGCAGCACCGTCAGCGAGCCTGCTACCGAGATCGCTACAACCATGATCGTCCCCGTGGCGAACGACGTGAAGGTGGCGGCGCCGCCGAAGTACATGCCCGCCATCGCCGCGATCACGGTGATGCCTGACACGAGCACCGCGCGGCCCGAGGTGGCGGCCGCCGCCTCGAGCGCGGCCTCCTCCGAGCGCCCTCGCGCCCTCTCCTCGCGCTCGCGGCGCAGGTAGAACAGCGAGTAGTCGACCCCGACGGCCAGGCCGATCAGCAGCACGACCGAGCTGATCGCCTCGTCCACCGGCCAGATCTGGCTGATCGGGCCGATCAGGCTGATCGCCGCGGCCACGGCCGTGACGGCGAGCAGCAAAGGAACGAAGGCGGCCAGCAGCGCGCCAAAAGCGAGGATCAGAATGATCAGCGTGATCGGCAGGGAGGTGACCTCGGCCTTCTGGAAGTCCTCCTCGAACGCCTTGCTGAGCGCCTTGTCGGCGCTCGCATCGCCGAACTCCTCGATACGGAAGCCGGCCTCCTGCCGGTCGAGCTTCGCGACAGTGGCCAACGCGGGGTCGACCTCGGCGTCGGCCTCGTCGCCCGCCAGCTCGAAGGTCACAAGGGCCGACTTGCCGTCCTCGGACAGCGCGCCCTGGCTATCTCGAGCGTAGGGGCTCTCGACGTTGCGAACGTGCTGCGTGTCCTCGAGTCGGGATACGACCGTCTCCACGGTCTGGCGGAACTCCGGATCGCGATTCCGGGCCGCGGTCTGGCTCTGAACGAGAACGCTCTCGCTGGACTTGTCCGGGAAGTGGTCCGCCACGACCTTGTCGGCGCGGCCGGACTCGCCGCTGCCGTTGTCGGACTGGTCAAGGGTCTTCGTGCCGACCGAGCCGCCGACGAAGACCGCGAGGATCACGAAGACGAGCCAGCCGACGATTGCCTTCTTGCGGTTCTGCGCGCTCCACCGGCCAGCGCGCGCCGCGATGTTTGTATTGTCGGATGTCTTTCGCATGGGACCAGTCTGGAATGGTCGGCTGGCCGTTCCAATGCGGCCTGCACGACGCCGCCAGTGCGGATAGCCGCACCGTGCAGGCCGCCGCTGTGAGCTAGAACCAAGTCGGTGAAGCGCTCACTCATCGCGGCCGCTTCGGGCCTGGTGCTCGCGGACGCGGCGATCGTCGTCCTCGCGCTGCCGCCGCTCCTGCTGGACCTGAACACCACGGTGGAGGGCGTGGCCGCGGTGATCGCGGTGTACACGGGCGTGCTGGCGCTGGGCCTGCCGCTGGCGGCGGCGCTCCACGGGCGATCCACGGGCGCGGCGGGGGCACTGCTGTTCGCGGCGGCGTCGATCGGGTCCGCGAGTGCCGGGTCGCTGGAGCTGCTGCTCCTGATGCGTGCGCTGCAGGCGCTCGGAGGGGCGGCGCTGCTGACGGCCGCGTTCGACGCGCTCGATGGAGGCGGAGCGGGTCGCCGGGTGTGGGTCGGCGCCGCTGTGGCCGGAACCGCGGCCGGGCCGGCGCTGGGCGGACTGCTGACCGAGCTCTTCGATTGGCGGGCGATCTTCATTGCTCAGGCGCCCCTGGCGCTGGCGGCCGCGCCGGCATTGCTCGGGGTGAGCGTGCCTCCCGTCAGCGAGCGCTCCCTCCGGGCCCCGCGCGACCTGCTGGTGGGGGTCGCCCTCGCCCTGCTCTCCGGCGCCCTCACCGCGGTCGTCTTCCTGCTCGTCCTGCTGCTGATCAGCGGCTGGAGCGTCGAGCCGCTCGCCGCGGCTGCCGCCGTCACCGTCCTCCCC
>JBOGXT010000419.1:0-1935 GCA_050694635.1 Thermoleophilaceae bacterium | reverse complement strand
GGCGGGAGCAGGTCCGAGGAGGCCATGGTCGAGGTTCGCTCTCGACGCGCCGGCCGGATCATCGCCCCACGGGTAGGGGCGGGCCGAACCTGACTCCTGGTCCCAGGTCGCCGCCTTCTCCCACTCCGCCTCAGTGGGGAGCCGAGCCCCCTGCGCTCTTGCGAAGGCATCGGCCTCGAACCAGGAGAGGTGGACCACCGGCTCGTCGGGATGCAGGGGCGTCCATCCGTCGATGCGCCACTGCCGCCATCCGTCCGAGCCGGCGGCCCAGCCTTGCGGGTGTGTGATGTCGTAGTCCTCCTTCCACGACCAGCCCTCGTCGGTCCACCACTCGCGGCGCTCGTAGCCGCCGCCCTCGGTGAAGGTCAGCCAGGTGGCGTTCGTGATCGGCGTGCGGCCGATCCGGAAGGCGGGCAGCCACGTGCGGTGGCGCGGGCGCTCGTTGTCGTAGGCGAAGCCGAAGCGGCCGGCGCCGATCCTGCACTCGCCCGCGGGCACCTCCACGGACTCGAGGCCTGTGTGGCCGCCGGGGGCGGCCGGACGCGGGTCGGGACGCAGGGCGGGGCCGGGCTGCAGGCGCGCCAGCTCGATCGCCTGCAGCATCGTCTCGCCGTGCTGATGCTCGTGGCGGAGCACCAGCTCGTGCAGCAGGCCATCGCCGGGGACGTCGGCGGTGAGCACGCGCTCGCGCACCCCCGCGAGGTACTCGGTGGCCTGCGCACGATCGAGCAGCGGCAGGTCGCCGCGCACGGCGCGCGGCGTCTCGAACGCGTCGTACATCGCCGCCAGCTCGGGCTGGGACAGCGGCTCGCCGGCGAGCCGGTGCACGAGCCACAGCTCCTCGTACGCGGCGATGTGGGCGAGGTCCCACACCAGCGGGCTCATGATCGCGGTGTGCTGGCGCTCCACGTCGGCGTCGGAGAGCGGCGCGACCAGCGCGAGCGTGCGCTCCCGCCCCTCGGTCAGGGCGTCGATGAAGGGCGGTGGCGAGGCCATCTGCGTTGCAGTTCCCCGGGGCGGCCGAACGTTACACGCCGGGTCACCGTGCCTTGCGCCAGACCTCGACGACCTCGCGGACGGACGCCGTGCGCCAGGAGATGCGCGAGTCGAGCGGGCGGACGACGAGCTCGAAGCGGCCGGACTCGAGCTGCTCGAGTTCGGTGACGAGAGCGTGGAAGCGGCGCCCGCGCTTGTCGACGAGCACGATATCGCCGGCGCCGATGCCCTTGGAGGTCTGGCGGCGAGCGGCGGGCTCGTCCTCGTTGGCCCCGTCTGCGGGCATGCCGGTGAGCGTGGTCTGTGCCACGGTCGCCGGAACGCTATGCGGCGGCCCGGACGGAATGCGCCACCTCGTCCCACACGGCGCGGTGCAAGGCGACGTTGGCCGCCCGGTCGGTGTGGACCGCGACGACATGCGTGCGATCGGAGACAAGTGCGCGACCGAGCGCGGCGCGGAAGCCCTCGACGTCGCCTGCGGCCTCGTAGCCGCAGCCGTAGAGGGCGGCGGCGTGCGCGAAGTCGAGCCCGTGCGGGGTGGCGACGTGGGCCTCGAAGTCGGCTCCCTCGCGCGCCACGGGCAGGAAGTCGAAGATGCCGCCGCCGTCGTTGTGCAGCAGCACGATGGTCAGCTTCGCCCCGGTGCGCGAGGCGGCGAGCAGCCCGCCGACGTCGTGGGCGAGCGCCACATCTCCGATCAGCAGGACCACCGGCCCGTCGCTCGCGGCGGCGACGCCGAACGCGGTCGAGACCGTGCCGTCGATCCCGTTGGCGCCGCGGTTGGCGAGCACGCGCGGCGGCCGCGGGCGGGCGGGGAAGAACGTCTCGACGTCGCGGACCGGCATCGAGGAGGCGACGACGACGGTGGCGTCCTGCGGGAGCGTGGCGCCGAGCTCGGCGGCGACGCGCGGCTCGCTCAGGCCGGCGGGCGAGAGGGCG
>JBOGXT010000418.1:0-4021 GCA_050694635.1 Thermoleophilaceae bacterium | reverse complement strand
CTCGAACCGGAGCAGGTCGAGCTCCTCGTCGGCGACCTGGATCAGGTAACCCGGGGGCACGGTGCGGATCACGCGCGGCTCGCCGTCGCGCTCCGGCTCGAGCAGCTTCCGAAGCCTCGACACATGCGCGTGCAGTGCTGCGGACGCGTCCTGCGGCGGATCGTCACCCCAGAGCTCATCGATGAGCCGGTCGGCCGAGACCACCTCGTTGGGGTGGAGCAGCAGAAGGGCCAGCACGCCTCGCTGCCGGGACCCTCCATGGTTCAGAAGCTCCCCGTCGAGCCGCGCCTCCAGTGGACCCAGGATGCGGAACTCGCGATTGTCTCTCAGGCCGCGACCGTAACACCGTCCAAGGCGTATGTCAGGCGTCCGTCAGCGGCTGTCAGACCGGTGCAAGCCGCGGCTGCGAGCGTGGCGGGGATGAGGCAGATCGTCTACTCGCAGCGACTCGGAGGACGGCTCACCCCCGTCGCCCCCGGCGTGCTGGACGCCTCGCTCGCGGGCATCGCCGAGGCGGCGACCGTCGATGCGCAGCTCTCGTTCGCCGACGAGCGGAGCTTCCAGCTGACCGGCGAGATCCGCTTGGAGGGTGAGGGCACCCTCCGTTTCCGCTCTCTCGGGAGCGGGCGGCTCGACCCGTCGCCCGAGCCCGGCCTGCGGCACGGGACGGCCGTGCTCGAGGTCTGCAGCGGCACGGGGCGCTTCGACGGCGCCCACGGGCGGATCACCTCGAACTTCGTCGTCTCCGACGACGGCGAGATCACCGACCACCAGCTCGGCGTCGTCTTCGTCGCCATGCAATCGAAGGAGGAACCGTGAACCGCATGACACTCGTCGCCGCCGCCCTGGCAGCGCTGGCCGGCCTCGCCGCGGCGCCCGCCCACGCGGCTTTTCCCGGTAAGAACGGGCGGCTCGTCTTCCAGCGGCCCATCGGCCAGCAGATCGACCTCTTCACCGTGAAGCCGGACGGCCGGGCGCTTCGCCGTCTCACCCGTACACGTACGTGGGAGGAGATGGCCGAGTGGTCTCCGGACGGGGGCCGGCTCGTCTTCGCGCGCAGCGCTCCGTCGGGCTCGCCGACCGAGATCTGGACGATGGGCTCCACCGGCAGGCAGCGCCGGGCGCTCACGAGCTTCGACTCCACCAGCAGCGCCCCGACCTGGTCGCCCGACGGGCGGATCGCGTACTTCACGCTGCGCGACTTCCCGCCCCAGGCCTCCGAGGACGACCCGCTGCCGCCCGCGGAGATCTACTCGATGACCCAGGACGGCGACGACCAGCAGCGCCTGACGAACGACAGGGAGATCCAGGTCGATCCCTATTGGTCGCCGGACGGGAGCAGAATCGCCTACATCAAGTTCTGTCCGGTGCCGGGCAAGCCGGGGGTGTTCGACCTCGCTCTCCATGTGATGAACCGGGACGGCACGGATCCGCGCCCGCTGCTCAAATGCTCCGCGAAGCGCGACATCGTCAACGCCAACTGGTCTCCCGACGGGCGGCGGCTCGTCTTCGAGGTTGCGACGGCCCGCCCGAACGGGCGGTCGGCCGGGTCGCGGCAGAGCGACATCGCGGTGATCAACGCCGACGGGACGGGGCTCCGGCGCCTGACCCGGACGGCCGCGCTCGAAACGCACCCGGTGTGGTCGCCCGACGGCCGGCGGATCGCGTTCACCAGCGACCGCCACGCCAAGCGCGGACGGCTCGAGCCGCTCGGACCCGCTTTCGAGCTGTACACGATGCGAGCCGACGGCCGGGACGTCCGGCGAGTGACGCGAAACCACGTGCCGGACCTCCGCCCGGACTGGCAGCCGATCCGCTGAGCGGGTGCGACGTCGGCGCACGACCGCGATCAACCGACGGCGGCGCGATCGCGCCCGTAGCGGGGCGGCACGTTCACGATGGTGGACCGTAAGGCCCCAACGGTTTTTTGAGACCGTTCCGACCGGCGTGCAAACCCGGTCGCAGAGCGGAGCGGCTGCGGAGGGGACGTCTGAGGGAACGAAACCGCGCCATGTCTCAGGACGCTCTTGACTCCGCTACCAGTACCAGTCCGCGAAGCGCTCCGTCCGCCGTCGCTCGAAGGTCTGGCGTGCGAAGAAAGCGAGCTCCTCACCGGCGAGGGGAGCCGTCTCGGCGGCCGAGCGACAGGCGATTCCACGCTCGCCTGCATCCCAAGCCCGCTGGCCGATCGGCTGACATTCCGCATGTTGAACCGGCTGGCCGCGGTCGTCTCGGGGGTAGGTGAGCGGCAGGCCCAGCGCCCCAAGTCCCGCGTCGCTGATCGCATCGACGTACCGGTCGTCGGGGACGTCGGTATGAACGAGGATGGGTCCTCGATGGGGCACGAGATCCTCCGGCCGGATGCCGCGCGGCTCGAGCTTGTGGCGTACCTGGGCGCGTGCGACGTCTAGGGACGCGTTCAGGTAGACGACCCCGAAGCTGCCCGGCCGGTTCCACCTGCCGCCTCGCCTTCGTGCGTACTCCGGCGAGAGCGGGTTGCCCCAATCGGGATCGGCAATGCGGAGGTATTCCCCGCCCCGACGGACGTGGCGCACTACGCGGCGACCGCCCAAGCGAACGCGTCGCGCAGCTCGGAGAGCACGCGCTCCTCGTCTCCGGCGGCGATAGCCTCAATGATCGAGCGATCGCCATAGGCTGGCGCGCCACGTCGTACGACACCCGGAATGCGATCCCGCTTGAGCTTTGTCGTGAGCAAGTCAGCGATCTCCCCGAGCGTCGCCAGCTTCTCCTGACGTTCGGCCGGCACACCGCGAGCTTGCCACTGATCGAGCGCCTGCCGCCGAACACCGAACAGCGCGGCAAGCTCGGTCTGCGTTAGACCCAGCACCGAGGCGATGTGGTCCAACGGGGTCTCCACACGGGACAGCTCGTCCACGACGGAGCGATAGAAGCGCACGACACCCCGCTCGTCGAGCTGCCACTCAGGTAGCCGCCGCTTGCGGGGCGGCGCCAGTGGCTGCGTGCCCGGGAGCGTCGCGCGCAGCAGCGCAACGACGGCCACTGCAGTCCCCCTCCCGGCGCCGAGCGTCCCCACCCAGTCGCTGAATGGCGCACTCATGGCCTCCTGCTCGAGCGCGGCCTTCACCCACGACACCGTCGTTGGTTGCCGGCCTCGCACCTTCCCTTCGACCGCCACCAGGACCCGCTGGTGCTCGTCAATGATGACCAGGTCGGGACGTCCCTCCCCGACGACGTTCAGCATGCGGTCGGTGAGCTCACGATAGGCGGAGACGTACGCGCGCACCTGCTGGCGATCACCCGCCAACGCCCGCGGCAGGGTTGCCTCGATCTGCTCAACCGTCGCGCCAGCGACTCGCACCGCCGCACGAGTGACCACGCCCGGAGCGGAGTCGGAAAGGAGACGATCGACTATTTGGGCCACGCCTTGAGACTAGCGCAAGTAAAACGCAAGGGCAAGCGAAACGCAAGGCAGGATCATCCCGCGCACGCGCGACGACCAGCCCGAGCGCCGTCCGGCCGGCGGCGCCCGGCCCCAGCCTCGCACTTGCCCGTTGCCGCTGGGGTTAGGCTCGCGGTCGGGATGCTGGTGTTGTTGTCTCGGGATGCCGTCCATGTTGGCGCTGTGCGTGGCCGCTACTTCCGGGAGAACTTCGCCCAGGGGGGGATCGATCTGGTCCAGATCGTGCCGGAGCTCGTGACCGGTGCGGACGCGGCGATCGCGGCGGGTGGTCGCGGGCGGGGCCGGATCGAGCTGGCTTTCGGCCCCCCGGACGGGGGGTTCCTGGCGGCGTGGCGAGCGCGGATGGGGACTCTGCGCGTGCCGGCGCTGGGTGCGTGGCGTTTCGAGGTGCGCTGCACCGACGACGGTGTCGGGGTCGACGCGTCGACGGTCGACAGTCGGCTCGGTGCGCTTGGAGAGCTGCCCGAGCGGGGCGGCCAGCGCGGGCTGTTCGGTCGCGGGTTGCGGGACGTGTGGTTGGTGCAAGGGGCGGGTCGCATCGAGGGCGTCAGGGGTGGTCGCGCGGTGGAGTCGTGGTTC
>JBOGXT010000417.1:0-1966 GCA_050694635.1 Thermoleophilaceae bacterium | reverse complement strand
GGACGGCGCCTACCGGGCGATGCTCGCCCGCGAGCGCCGGGAGCGCGAGGGGCGCCGCGCCGCCGCGCCGCGGCCGCAGTCGTTCGACCGGCTAATCCAAGGCAGCAAGGGGCCGTTTGCCCAACTCGGCGAGCGGCATGGCCCCCCGCCCGAGAGCCACCGTCCCGCGGGGTGGAAGCCGCCCCGCCAGCCGTCGGCCGTGGACAGGGAGGAGCAGGCCCTCCAGGCCGAGGAGCGCGAGCTCGCGGCGGCGCTTGACCGCGTGCGCGAGGCGGCCGCCGAGCTGAGGGCGGGCGCGCCGCTCCCCACGCTCTATGAGCGCCTGCGGATGATGTGCGGCGACGAGTCCGCCGCCGGGTGGCTTCGCGGGGTCCGCGACGACGCCGCGTGGATCGCCGAGCAGGCCGACGCGCTCCTGGACGACTAGCGGCCTCGTGAGCCGCGCATCTCGGCGTGCTGCCGGGCGCGGCTTGTTCGTGTCCCCGCGTGTGGCGCGTGAGGCTCCGCATCCCGTGGTTGCCGCATGTGCCCGGTGCAGCGGTGCGACTGCGCGTGCTCCCGGTGCCCGGCATCCCTGCCGTGGTTGTGCAACGGAGTAGTGCGCAGCGATGGCCGCGACGGTCACCGCGACCTCGAGCGGTGGACTCGTGCCGCGATCCAGAACTGCCCGACGGGCCGACCGGAAATGCCTACGATGAGACGGCTTTGGAGGAGCCGACCCCGACGCTGCCCGAGTCGACCTGCCGGAACTGCGGTTCGGTCGTGGCTCTGGAACCGAAAGGCGAGATTGTCATCAAGCGGGAGGTAGACGGAGACTTCCGACACGGAGGGCCGCGCTACGAGACCATCGTCTCCATATCTGTCTGTCGGTTCTGTGAGCAGCCGACCGTGTGGACGTACGTCTGGGGCCGCGACACGTATGAGCAGTTCGCCAACCAGCGCCTCTACCCACCGCCGCGCGACGATTCCGCGCTGCCCCCTCGCGCACGGGCGCGGCTCGACGAGGCGCTTCGTGTCAAGAGAATCAATCCAGATCTCTACGCGGTCGCGATCGGACGCGTGTTGGAAACGATCTGCAGCGAGGAGGGCGTAACCGGACGAGACCTCGCAGCGAAGCTACGCGAGTTGGCAATTGCGCGTGCGATCCCCGGGCCGCTCTTGGACATCGCCGACGAGTTGCGGCGGTTGCGGAACCTCGGCGCGCACGATGCCGAGGTGACGGTTGCGCACGAAGATGTGGAGTTGATCGAGTCCCTCGCGGAGTCGCTCTTGGAGTACCTGTACCGCGGTCCCGCAAGACTCGCGGCCATCCGCGAGGCATTGGATGAAAGAGAGGTCGACCTACGTCGTCGAGCGGCGGAGCGCCGAGTCGAGCGAAAGGAGCGGTGGACACGCGAGGAACTGCTCACCCAGATCGAGGAACGTCGCGGGGCTGCCGAAGCTGACGTTGCGCGGCGGCTCTTCGCGTGGGTCGACGCGCGCGGCGATCTCACTGAGTTCTATGGCAAGGGGAAGAAAGACGGCTCGTTCCAAGCCGGCTACCAGGACACGGCGCGATATCTGTTCCCCTTCGCGCTGTACGGCTACGGACGCGTTGAGATTCACTTCCAGTACATCCAGCGTCAACCGTCCTTCTCCGACGAACAGTCTCGTCGCGAACTCCTCGGAAGGCTCAACATGATCCCTGGAGTGAGTATCGGCGACGACATGCTGAGTAAGAGGCCGAGCATTTCGCTTCAGGTGCTGACGGACCAAGCCGCGTTCGAGCGGCTAACGGCGACACTCGACTGGGCTTTTCAGCGCGCCTCAGACAGCTCGCGCTAGGGCTGTCTATGAGCAGCGAAGGCACCCTCGCCGTCCTCAACGCGTCCCGGCCATCCCGCGCGATATGCGGCCCGGGCCCCTGAGCCGGCGCCTCCGTCGGGTCGGCCACGTGCACGGCGTGGGAAGCCGTGTGCAGCGGCAC
>JBOGXT010000416.1:0-18914 GCA_050694635.1 Thermoleophilaceae bacterium | reverse complement strand
GCCTCGAGCGGCGAGCTGCGGGCGTCGGCGGGCCCCTCGGCCAGCACCTCCCGGTGGCGCGACAGGAGCGCGGCGCGCTCCGGAGGCTCGCTCTCGCGAGCGAGCCCCTCGCCCCGCCTCAGGCCGGGGAAGGCAAGCAGCGGCCCCCACGTGACCTGCTCCTCGTGCACGGGCAGGCGCAGGTCCGCTCGCACGGTGTCGAAAACCCGCGTCCGCACCGCGACGGGAACGACGACCGAGCCGTCGCGCCCACCCTCGGGGTCGCCGGTCTCGACCCTGGTGGCGGTGGCGGTGGCGGCGGCGCCACGGTACGCGGCCCGGAACTCGCGCCGGGTATGCGCCGACCGCGAGGCGTCGTCGAGCAGCTCGTACATGGCGCCGTAGTCCCCCCGCTCCCAGGCCTTGGCGAACTCACTCGCCGTGCGCTCGCTTCCGGACTTGGCCTGCGACCCGACCACCATGCCGGCACCGGTGGCCATCAGCGCGAGGCCGCCGAGGGCCGGAAGCGCGCGGCGCGTGACCCGGCGGCGCCGCTCCGCGGAGATGCGCATCACGCTGCGGCCCGCTCCCTACCGGGGCCACTAGGCTGCCACGCGCCGGTGACTGCACTCGACTGGATCATCATCGCTTTTACGGGGCTGATGGCGATTTGGGGGTACGCGCAGGGGCTGATCGTAGGGGCGCTTTCCCTGGTCGGCTTCGCAGGCGGGGCGTTCCTGGGGTCGCGGCTGGGGCCGCTTCTCCTAGAGGAAGGTTCCGCGTCCCCGTACGCACCCCTGTTCGCCCTGATCGGCGCGCTCATGATCGGGGGCATCCTCGCCTCGGGGCTCGAGCTGCTCGGCTTCCACCTGCGCCACCGTCTGGGCGACCGGCTCGGGGTGCTGGACGGGGCCGCCGGGTCGGTGCTGGTGGCCTGCCTCGGGCTGGGGCTCGTCTGGATCGCCGGCGCGGTGGCCCTCCAGACGCCGGGTGCGCGCGAGCTGCGCGAGCCGATCCAGCGCTCGGCGATCCTCCGCGAGCTGAACGAGCACCTGCCGCCGTCCGGCCCGGTCCTGCGGGCGCTCGCGCGCTTCGACCCGTTCCCCGAGATCGACGGTCCGCGGCCGAACGTGCCGCCGCCGGACTCGCGCATCGCGCGCGACCAGGACGTGCAGCGGGCGGGGCGCAGCGTGGTGCGGGTGCTCGGGACGGCGTGCGGGCTCGGCGTGCAGGGGAGCGGCTGGGTGGCGGGCGACGGCGTGGTGGTGACCAACGCCCACGTGGTGGCGGGCCAGGACGACACCACCGTGCAGGTCGGCGGCGAGGGCGATCGGCTCGACAGCGAGGCGATCTGGTTCGACGCCCGCAACGACCTGGCGCTGCTGCGCGTGCCGGGCCTGTCCGGCGCGCCCCCGCTACGGCTCGACCCGGACGCCGCCGAGGGCGCCTCCGCCGCGATCCTCGGCTTCCCCGAGGACGGTCCGTACGACGTCCGGCCGGGCCGGTTGGGGCAGACCGCCACCGTCGTCTCGCAGGACGCCTACGGGCGCGGCCCGGTGCGCCGGACGATCACGGCGCTGCGTGGCCTCGTGCGCCAGGGCAACTCCGGCGGGCCGATGGTCGACGGCGCCGGCCGCGTGGTCACGACGATCTTCGCCGCCACGGTCTCCGACGGCGGCCGCAGCGGATACGGGGTGCCCGTGCCGATCGTGCGGGATGCGCTCGGCCAGGCCGGCGCAGTGGTGGACACGGGACCCTGCTCGCGCTAGGCGGTCGCCCGCAAGCGCTCGGCGACAGCGGTCAGGGTCTGGCGCACGTGGTCGGGCTCGTACCGCACCCCGGTACCCCATGGGATACCGAGGTGTTCAGCCGCCGGAATGCGCCCCCTGGCGCTCGTCAGATATCAAGCTCGAACGTGAGTTTCTCTCCGCTCTCGCCCTCGAGCTCCAGCTCCAGCGGCCGGTTCTCCGTTGCCTCGAGGGGGAGCTGGAAGAGCAGCATCGAGCCGGCGCTCGGGCCGAGCTGGGCGACGCTTCCGGCCTCGGGGATGCACTCGTCCGGGTCGAGCGTTCGCGCCGAGTACGCGAACGCGTTGTCCTGCGGCAGCTCCTCGGGCTCGAACTCGTTCTCCTGGTTGTCGTGCACCACGAAGTCGCTGATTGTCTCGTGGGGCTCGTCCGAGGTGTTGCAGACCTGGATGAAGATGCCGTACAGCGCCTCCCCCGGCGGCGCCTCGTCGGTGACGTAGGCACCGTCCGGCGGCACGCGCGGGTTCAGCTGGCGCGTGATGAAGACGTTGTAGTCCACCCCGTCGAGCTCGAGCGCGAGCCCCTCCCGGGCCGGCTCGTCCACGCCCGGCTCGTCTTCGCCGCAGGCGGCGAGCCCGAGCGGCGCGGCCAGCGCGAGGAGACATGCCAGAAGTCGCATCCGCACGAGAGCCGCGCAGTCTATTGGGAGGCTTCCCGGCTCGGCGCCCGCGAGGGATCCATCCCCGTGGGTGCCCCGAAGCGTGCCGCCTTGGCCGGCTCGTAGCCCGCGATCGTGGCTCGCTTGAGCTCCCCGCGGGACGGCTCCTCGAAGATCATCCGCAGCCGCTCGAGCGCCTTCCCCGTCTGGCGCCGCATCCAACTCGCCGCGCCGAGCTGCCGGAAGCGATCGACGACGGTGGCCGGCTCACCGTAGGTGGTCAGCTCGACGCGGGTCGTGCCCCCGCCCTCCGGCGAGAACTCGTAGAGGGCGACCGAGCGGTTGCGGCCGCGCCGCCCCAGGCGGATCTCCTCGACGATCCGCCGCGGGCGGTCCACCTCCGTGACCGTCAGCTCGGCGTACTCCTTTGCGACCGGCCCCCGCAGCTGGAAGCGCGCCGCGGCCCCCACGCCCACGGGGTTGACGCGCGCGAGCCGGTAGTCGCGCATGTAGTGGTCCGTATACGCAGGTCGGCC
Source organism: Thermoleophilaceae bacterium (assembly GCA_050694635.1). Taxonomy (GTDB): domain Bacteria; phylum Actinomycetota; class Thermoleophilia; order Solirubrobacterales; family Thermoleophilaceae; genus JACVRW01. The sequence continues at coordinate 15,993 of JBOGXT010000416.1, read as the reverse complement.
GGCGAGGTCGCACACGAAGTCGAAGACCTGCTCGCGGGGAGCGGAGATGACGGTGGAGACGGTGACCTCGCGCACGGCGGGGCCATTCTATGCCGCGCAGCTCAGGCGGCCTTGGGCACCACGGCCAGCCGCCGCTCGCCCGCGTGCACCCGCTCGGAGCGCACCGCGAGCCGGCTCTCCACGGGCAGCGCGCCGAAGCACAGCTCGCACAGCAGGCGTCCCGAGTCGAGCTCGTGCAGGCGCTCCCCCGCGAGCGGGATGCGCCGGCACTCGCCGCAGCCGTCGCTCGACGGCCTGAGCGAGCCGATGCTGCGACGCAGTAACATGGCGGCGAGATCGGGCATGGTCGCCCAGTTCGGTCATACGCCGCGTAATCCTCCAAACCGCCCGTCCACCCGAATGAGTATTACGACCCCGAAGCGGGTACGAAATGCTCGCCGAGGTGGCCGGAAAGCCCGCAAATACCGTGAAAACGGCTTGAGAGCGCGCTGAGCCTCGTTACCATACGCACCCCCCACCCCGAGGAGAGACAATCCATGGAAGCGTTCAGCGCCGGGACCTTGGCGGGGGCCGGCTCTTTCCGCTGCGACTCGTGTGGATTCGCCGTAGCGCTTCATGAGCGCGATCCGGTGCCCGGTTGCCCGGAATGCGGTGGCCATCGCTTCAGACGCGCCTCGCTGTTCGGCGAGGACCTGGAGGGCCCGAAAGAACACGAGATCGGCGACCCGCCCGACTGGCTCGACGAGGCACGCGAGGCGCTCGTGCGCCCCGGCGACTACCTCGCCTTCGAGGACGGCGAACGCGTACGCGTCGTCCCGCTGCAGGAGGGCTGGACGCGGATCGGCCGCAGCCTGTCAGCGCACATCCGGTTCGACGACCCCACCGTGTCGCGACGGCACGCGCTCGTCTACCGCGACGACGACGGCGCGCGGATCCTCGACGATCGCAGCTTGAACGGCGTGTTCCGCAACGGACAGCGAGTGGAGCTCGCGGAGCTGGAGGACGGCGACGAGGTCGATGTCGGCCGTTTCCAGATGTTCTTCGTCAGCCTGGTGCGCGACCGCCAGGCGGTGGTCTGAGCCACCGCCTGGCAGGCGCCTGAAGCTCCGACTACGGCAACAGCGGACCGGTGAACGGCTCGGTGCCGTTCGCCAGGGTCACGGTCGGCCCGCCGTGCGACTCCATGTAGGCGATCTCGCGGCTGACGTCGCCCACCCCGTTCGAGCCCGCAAGCGGCGCGAGCTGGACGGTGCTGAGCACGCCGAAGGCGCGGCCGTCGCGGTCGATGAACGCGCTGCCCGAGTCGCCCGGGATGCCAGCGGTCACCGTGTAGACCTGGTGGCTCCAGCCGTTGCCCACGGTCGCGACCTCGAGTCCCTCCTTGGGGCTCAGCTCCCGGATGCCGAGGCGCAGCGACGAGTTGCCGTACGAGAGCACCTTCTCGCCGTCGGGCACGCTGCTCGTGGTGCCCGTCGGTCCGCCCCAGAACGGGATCGTCGGGTTCACGCTGCCCGCGTCGGCGGGGTCCACCCTGACGAGCGCGAAGTCGTTGAAGTCGCACGCGTCGGCGTTCGACTCACCGGCCTGTTGCATCGCGATCCACGAGTTGTAGACCATCGTGCCGGGCTGGGTGGCGTCCTCGATCTCCACCGGCGTGCCGTTCGGGAGCGTGCCCGAGTCGCAGCCGTTGGTCTCGGTCGCTCCGCCCGTGCCGGAGCAGTGCGCAGCCTGGCCCAGGTAGACGGTGTTGGAGGCGTCGTAGAACACGAAGTTCGACGTGCACTGGGCGCCGTCGGTGTAGGTCTGGTTGCCGGGCCTGATCGTCGCGCTGTCAGCCGGAGCCCAGGCGGGCTGGGCGAAGCTGGGTGCGGCGCTCCCGAGCGCCACGCAAGCGATCACGGCCACGGCGACGATGAGCCGTCGCAGCTGCATTCGGTGTCTCCCTGCCTTCGTTCGGGTGGTTCGCCCGGGGATCTACCCGTTCCGGGCGCCGTCCAACCGCAGCTCCTCGAGACCCGCTTCACGGGTCTTGAGCGGCTCGTAGCCCAGCTCCTCGCGCGCGCGAGAGATGTCGAGCGTGCACTCCCGCGACGACACCCAGACCGCGAACCGGGTCAGCGGCGGCGCCCCCGGGCGACGCAGGAGCCGCCAGGCCCGCTCGGCCACGACCGCCGCCGCTTCGGCCACTCGCGGCGAGACCGACTTGTCGGGCGCGCTCACGCCCTGCGTCTCCAGCATGCGCGTCAGGAACTCGCGGAACACGACGGGCTCGCCGTCGCTGACGAAGTAGACGCCGCCGGCGGGCGCCCTGGTCGCGCCCAGCCAGAGCCCCTCGACCGTGTTGTCGACGTGGGTCGTGTCGGTGAGGTGGCCGCCGCCGCCGATCCAGCGAAAGCGCCCGGCGCGCACCAGCTCGGCGATCGCGGGGAGCAGCGTCGTGTCGCCGCGTCCCCAGACGAAGCGCGGCCGGACCACGACCGTCTCGAGGCCGCCGCCGTTCGCCGCGCGCACGCGCTGCTCCGCCTTCGCCTTGGTCGAGGAGTAGAGGAACGGCGAGTCGGGCCGCAGCGGCGCCCCCTCGTCCACGTTCACCAGCGCCTGCCTCGACGTCAGCGCCGCCTCGGTGCCGACGTGCACGAGCCGCCGCACGCCCGCCTCCCGGCACGCGGCGATCACGTTCTCGGTGCCCCGCACGTTGAGCCGCTCGAAGTCGTCCGGGTCGCCCCAGTCCTCGACCTTGGCGGCGGCGTGGAAGCAGACCTCGCAGCCCTCCGCGCCGGCCCGCAGCGCACCGGCGTCGTCGAGGTCGCCGCGGACCGGCTCCGCGCCCCGCTCCCCCACCTTCGCGGCCGCGGCGTCGGAGCGCGCCAGCGCGCGCACGCCCCAGCCCTCGCTGCGAAGGCGCTCGATGAGCGCACCGCCGATGAACCCGGAGCCTCCGGTGACGAACGAGGTGGGCACGCCGAGGATCCTACGCCGGCGTGGCCGGCATGAGCTCAGGGCCGGGCTCCGGCGGATGGGGCAGCGGTAGAACTGCCCTCGGCCCCACGCGCCTACGTGCCCTCGCGCGGGCCCGACCAGAAGGCGTCGCCGACCGTGACCGTCCGGGCCGTCTCCGCCTGGTGGCGAAGCGAGTGCGGGTCGCCGTCCTCGAAGGCGAACAGCGCGGAGGCGGGCATCCGGCGGATCTCCCCGGAGCCGCCCAGGAAGCGGTCGACCACCCGGGCGCAGCGCCGGCCCTCTGCGATCGCCGTCACCACCAGCGACTGGCCGATGCGCGCGTCGCCGCAGGCGAACACGCCGGCCTCGCTGGTCTCGTACACCGGCGCCCTGATGTTGCCGCGGGCGTCCAGATCGACCGCGAGCTCGGCGACAGCGCCCTCGTGCTCGGGATGGCTGAAGCCGATCGCGATCAGCACGAGGTCGGCTCGCTCGCTGAACTCACTGCCGGCCACGGTGCGCAGGTCGCGCGAGGAGGTGCCTTCCACACTCCTGCCCTCGACCGCGGTGACGCGTCCGTCCGCGCCGACGATGCCCGTGACCTGCATGCCGAAGCGCCGCTCGCCACCCTCGTCGAGCGCATACGTGGTGGGCGTGCGCTTCGGCGGCAGCGGCCAGGGAGTAGCCGGCGGCCGACCGGCGGCGGGTAGCGGCGGGTAGACATCGAGCAAGAGCACGTCCTCGGCCCCCTCACGCAGGGCGTTCGAGATGCAGTCCATACCGGTGTCGCCGCCGCCGACGACCACGACGCGTTTCCCCGCCGCCGTGATCGGGCGCTTCGGCTCGGGCGCGAAACGGCCCTCCTCGCGCGCCACGATGCGGTTGCGCTGGTAGAGGTAGTCCATCGCGAAGTGCACGCCTGCGAGCCCGCGGCCCGGCACGTCCAGGTCGCGGTGCACGCGCGAGCCGATCGCCGCCACGACGGCGTCGTGGCGCTCGCGCAGCTCGGCCACGCTCAGGTCGCGGCCCACGTCGACGCCGTACTCGAAGGAGATCCCCTCCTCCTCCAGCAGCGCCACGCGGCGGTCGATGATCCACTTCTCGAGCTTGGCGTCGGGCACGCCGAAGCGCAGCATGCCGCCGGCTCCCTCGTCGCGCTCGTAGACGACCACCTCGTGCCCGTGCAGGTTGATCTCCGCGGCCGCGGCGAGGCCGGCCGGACCGGAGCCGATCACCCCGACGGTGCGGCCGGTGCGCTCGTCCGGCGGCTCGGGGGCGATCCAGCCCTCGTCGAACCCCCGCGTGACGATGGCCAGCTCGATCTGCTCGATCGTGACCGGGTCGTCGTTGATGTCGAGCACGCAGGCCGACTCGCACGGCGCCGGGCAGATCAGCCCGGTGAACTCGGGGAAGTTGTTGGTGGAGTGCAGCTGGGTGAGCGCCTCGCGCCAGTGGTCGGCGTAGACGAGGTCGTTCCAGTCGGGGATCTTGTTGCCGAGCGGGCAGCCCTCCTGGCAGAAGGGCACGCCGCAGTCCATGCAGCGGCCGCCCTGCTCGCGCAGCGTGCGGTCGTCGGGCAGCGCGAAGTACTGGCGGTAGTCGCGCACGCGCTCGCGCGGGTCGCGCTTCTGGAAGCCGACCCGCTCGAGGCGGAGAAAGCCGCCCAGCTCTCCCACCTAGGCAACCGCTTTCTCGGGCGTCGCCTCGAGCAGCGCGCGCTTGTAGTCGTGCGGCATCACCTTCACGAAGCGCGCCAGCTGGGCGTCCCAGTCCGACAGCACCCTCTCGGCCACGGGCGAGCCGGTCAGCTCGCGGTGCTGCTCGATCCAGCCGCGCAGCTCGAGCGTCTCGTCGCAGGTGATCTCGTCGAAGCCGACCAGCTCCGTGTTGCAGCGCGCGCGGAAGCCGCCGTCCACGTCGAGCACGTAGGCGATCCCGCCGCTCATGCCGGCGGCGAAGTTGAGCCCGGTGGGCCCGAGCACCACGACCCGGCCGCCGGTCATGTACTCGCAGCCGTGGTCGCCGATGCCCTCCACCACCGCGACCGCGCCCGAGTTGCGCACGGCGAAGCGCTCACCGGCGAGGCCGCGGAAGAACGCCCGGCCCGAGGTGGCCCCGTAGAGCACGACGTTGCCGACGATCACGTTCTGCTCGGCTGTGAAGGCCGCGTCGCGCGGCGGCCGCACCACCAGCAGGCCGCCGGACATGCCCTTGCCCGTGTAGTCGTTGGCGTCGCCCTCGAGCGTGAGCGTCACGCCGCGCGCCAGCCAGGCGCCGAAGCTCTGGCCGGCGGACCCCGTCAGGTCGATCTCGATCGTGCCGTCGGGCAGCCCCTCGACCCCGTACGCCCGCGCGATCTCCCCCGAGAGCAGTCCGCCGACCGCCCGGTTCTTGTTCTCGATCCGGCGCTCGAGCCGCACCGGCTCCCCGCGCTCGATCGCCGGCCGCGAGCGCTGCAGCAGGTCGACGTCGATCGAGTCGTAGAGCACCGGGTCGGGGCGGCGCACACAGCGGCGCGGCGCGTCCGCGCTCAGCTCATCCGGCACGTTGAGCAGCGCGCGCAGGTCGATGCCGCGAGCCTTCCAGTGGTCGACGGCTGGATCCGGCTGGAGCAGGTCGGTGCGGCCGATCAGCTCGCCGATCGTGCGCACCCCGAGCGAGGCCATGATGCGGCGCGCTTCCTCGGCGACCATGAACAGGTAGTTGACGACGTGCTCGGGCTGGCCGTCGAAGCGCCGCCGCAGCTCGGGGTCCTGGGTCGCCACTCCGACGGGACACGTGTTGAGGTGGCAGACGCGCATCATCACGCAGCCGAGCGCGATCAGCGGGGCGGTCGAGAAGCCGAACTCGTCGGCGCCCAGGATCGCCGCGACGGCGACGTCGCGGCCGGTGCGCATTTGGCCGTCGACCTCGACCAGGATGCGGGAGCGCAGGTCGTTCTGCAGGAGCGTCTGCTGGGTCTCGGCCAAGCCGATCTCCCACGGGATGCCCGCGTGGTGGATCGAGGCCTGCGGCGAGGCGCCGGTGCCGCCGTCGTGGCCGGCGATCACCACGTGGTCCGCGTTGGCCTTGGCCACGCCCGCCGCGACCGTGCCCACGCCGACCTCGGACACGAGCTTGACCGAGATGCGGGCGCGCGGGTTGGCGGCGCGCAGGTCGTAGATCAGCTGCTTGAGGTCCTCGATCGAGTAGATGTCGTGGTGGGGCGGCGGCGAGATCAGCGCCACGCCCGGCGTGGAGTGGCGCAGGCCCGCGATATAGCGGTCGACCTTGTGGCCCGGCAGCTGCCCGCCCTCGCCCGGCTTGGCCCCCTGGGCGACCTTGATCTGGAGCTCGTCGGCGTTGACCAGGTAGTTGACGGTCACGCCGAAGCGCCCCGACGCCACCTGCTTGATCGAGGAGCGCCGCTCGTCCTGGAAGCGGGCCGCGTCCTCGCCGCCCTCGCCGGTGTTCGACTTGCCGCCCAGGCGGTTCATGCCGACGGCGAGCGTCTCGTGCGCCTCGGGCGACAGCGCGCCGAGCGACATGCCGCCCGACTTGAAGCGCTTGACGATCTCCTGGGCGGGCTCCACCTCGGCGAGCGGCACGGGGTCGACCTCCTCGCGGAAGCGAAGCAGGCCGCGCAGCGCGGTGTTGCGGACGGCCACGTCGTTGACGTAGGTGGCGAAGCGCTCGTAGGCCGCGGCCCCGTCGCCGTCGCGGGCCGCCTGCTGAAGCGTGGCGATCGTCTCGGGGTTCCAGCCGTGGTACTCGCCGCGGCGGCGCCACTGGTAGACGCCGCCGGCCGGCAGGAGCTCCGAGACCGCGCCGGGGTAGGCGCGGGAGTGGCGGTCGAGCGCCTCGCGCGCGATCGTGTCGAGCCCGACCCCCTCCACGCGCGAGGGCGTGCCTGTGAAGTGGCGGTCGACGATCTCCTTTCGCACCCCGACCGCCTCGAAGATCTGCGCGCCGGTGTAGGAGCGGACCGTGGAGATCCCCATCTTCGAGAGGGTCTTCAGGAGCCCCTTGCCGATCGCCTTGATCACGCGCATCTCGGCGTGCTCGGGGCTCATGCCGTCGGGCAGCCGGCCGGCGCGGTGGAGCGCGTAGAGCGACTCGAACATCACGTACGGGTTGACCGCCGCCGCGCCGTAGCCGATCAGCGTGGCGATGTGGTGCACCTCGCGGGCCTCGCCGGTCTCGACCAGGAGCCCGATCTGCAGGCGGGTGCCCTCGCGGACGAGGTGGTGGTGCACGGCGGCGACGGCGAGGAGGGACGGCGTCGCCGCCCGCTCGGCGCCCAGGTTGCGGTCGGACAGGATGATGATGTTCACCCCGCGCGCGACGAGGTCCGACGCCTCGCGGCAGATCTCCCCCAGCCGCCGCTCCATGCCCGCCTCGCCCTCCTCGGCGGGCCAGGTCATGTCGATCGTGCGCGCCTCGAACACGCGGTGGTCGACCTGGCGCAGCTTCTCGAGCTGCGAGTTGCGCAGGATCGGCTGCGACATCACGAGCTGGTGGCAGTGGTCCGGCGTCTCGTCGAGCAGGTTGATCTCCGGCCCGATACAGGCCGTGAGGCTCATCACGACCGACTCGCGGATCGGGTCGATCGCCGGGTTGGTGACCTGCGCGAAGAGCTGCTTGAAGTACGAGAAGAGCGACGGGCGCCGGTCGGAGAGGCTCGCCAGCGCGACGTCGTTTCCCATCGAGCCGGTCGGCTCGGCCGCGTCGCTCGCCATCGGCGCGAGGATCACCCTGAGGTCCTCCTCGGTCCAGCCGAAGGCGAGCTGCTTGGCCCGCAGCGGCTCCACCCGCGGCACGCGCGGGCTCTTCTCGGGCAGGTCCTCGATGTGCACGACGCGGTCGTGGAGCCACTCGCCGTAGGGGCGCCGGCGCGCGAGCTCGGCCTTGACGTCCTCGTCGGGCACGATCCGGTCGCGCTCGAGGTCGACGAGGAAGAGCTTGCCGGGGCGCAGGCGGCCCTTGGCCACGATCCGGTCCGCGCCCGTCTCGAGGACGCCGGTCTCGGACGCGAGCACCACCCAGCCGTCCTTCGTGACCACCCAGCGGCCTGGCCGCAGGCCGTTGCGGTCGAGCGTCGCGCCTATCACGCGGCCGTCGGTGAATGCCACCGCGGCCGGGCCGTCCCAGGGCTCGATCAGCGACGAGTGGTAGGCGTAGAAGTCGCGCACCTCCTGGGGCAGCTCGGGCCGGCCCTGGTAGGCCTCGGGGATCAGCATGGACATGGCGTGGGCGGGCGAGCGACCGCCCAGCACCAGCAGCTCCATCAGGCCGTCGAGCGAGGCCGAGTCGGAGATGTCGTCGCGCAGGAGGCCGCGGATCTTGTCGACGGCGTCGCCGAACAGCGGCGAGGCGAGCGTGAGCTCGCGGGCGCGGTGCCAGTTGCGGTTGCCGCGCAGCGTGTTGATCTCACCGTTGTGGGCGAGCATCCGGTAAGGGTGGGCGAGCTCCCAGCTCGGGAACGTGTTGGTGGAGAAGCGCGAGTGGACGAGGGCGAGCCGCGAGACGAGCCGCTCGTCCTGCAGGTCGGGGAAGTACTGCGAGAGCTGGGGCGCGGTCAGCATGCCCTTGTAGACGAGCGTTCGACTCGAGAAGCTGGCGACGGCGAGGCCCGGGACCTCGTGCTTCTCGACGACGCGCCGGATCACGTAGAGCCTGCGCTCGAGGGCGTCCTGGTCCTCCACGCCCTCGCCGGCCGCGACGAAGAGCTGGCGGATGCAGGGGGCCACGGCACGCGCCGTCGTGCCACAGTGCTCTGGGACCACCGGCACGTCGCGCCAGCCCAGGACCCGCTGGCCCTCCTCCTCGACGGTGCGCTCCAGCAGCCCCTCCGCGTGCTCGCGCGCCCACTCGTCGCCGGGAAGGAAGCACATCGCCACGCCGTAGCGCCCGGGCTCGGGAAGGTCGAGCCCGGCCTCGGCGCGCAGGAAGCCGTCGGGAAGCTGGGTGAGGATGCCCGCGCCGTCGCCGGTGTCGGAGTCGGCCCCCTCGGCCCCGCGGTGCTCGAGGTGCTCGAGCGCCCACAGCGCCCGCGAGATCACCTCGTGCGAGGCGGGCGCGCCGAGCCGAGCCACGAAAGCCACGCCGCAGGCGTCGTGCTCGTAGCTTCGGTCGTAGAGCCCGCCCGGGGCCCGGACTTGGTGGGGTGCCATCGTGGAATTTCCTCGGCTTCGGCCCCTTCTCCAAGCGGACGCGCCAGGGGGGTGGGGTGCGAAAATGATAGGGCTGCCTGGCCGCAAGCACCCGGCCCGGCCGAGTGACGCGGATCGTTTCCTTCTTAACGGTGCAGCCGCTAGGGTGCGTGCGACCGGTGGCAGCGACGATCACGGTCCTCTCCCAGAAGGGCGGCACGGGCAAGACGACCACCGTGCGGACGCTGACCGACGCCTACCGCCGCGCCGGGCTGGACGTCCTCGGGGTGGACCTCGACCCGCAGGGCAACCTGTCCGACTACTTCGACGTGCCCGCCGATGCCTCGCCGACGGTGGCGGACGTGCTGGCCGGACATGCCCACGCGGCCGACGCCGTGCACGACGACGTGCTGCCGGCGAACCTCGGCCTGGCCGAGGCAGAGGTGATCCTGGCCGGCAAGATGGGCCGCGAGCTCACGCTCAAGCGGGCGCTGCGCGAGGTGAAGCGCCGCTACGACCTGGTGATCGTCGACTGCCCGCCGTCGCTGGGCCTGCTGACCGTGAACGCGCTGGTGGCCGCCGACCACGCCCTGATCTCGTGCGAGGCCGAGTACTTCTCGCTCCAGGGCGTGGAGCAGGCGCTGGAGGTGGTGGAGCTGGCGAAGGAGTCGCTCCACCCCGACCTCGACTGGCTCGGTGTGGTGCTGAACATCGCCGACATGCGGCTCGTACACGCGCGCGAGGCGCTGAAGTCGCTGCGCGAGCGCTTCGGCGACAAGGTGTTCGAGTCGGTGATCCGGCGCAGCGTGCGCTACGCGGAGTCGGCGGAGCGAGGCGTCTCGATCCTCGACTACGCGCCGGACCTGGGCGCCGACTACCTGGCGCTGGCCACAGAGGTGCTGGACCACCTGGACGGCTTCGAGGACGCGCGCGAGCGGCTCACGAACGCCTCGAGGTCGGCCACGATCGCGTCCTCGTCGTAGCGAAGCCCCCGGTCCGTCAGGCGGATGGTGCGAAAGCCGGCGCGCAGCAGGCGGCGGTCGCGAAGGCGATCTCGCTCGAAGGCGCCCCGGGTGCCGTGGGCGGCGCGGCCGTCGATCTCGACGATGAGCTTGGCGTCCGGCCAGCAGAAGTCGACCTCGTAGCCCTCGACCCACATGTTCACGCGCGGCCTGGGAAGGCCGCGGCGGGTCACCATCTCCAGGAAGCACTGCTCCAGGTTCGAGCGGGTCAGCTCCTGTGGGCTCGTGGCGAGGGCCATTACCTTGCGGCCGCGGCGGCCTGGATTGCCTTCAACGATGGCGATGAGGGGAGTCAGGTCCAGTAGGCCCTGGTATTCCGCTTCGTCGATGGTCCTCTTCAGCGCCTGGTCGGGTAGGACGTCGGCGAGGTCCAGGAGGGTTCGGGCCACGGTGGTGACCGGGATGCCTTCGTGGGCCGTGACCTCCGCCTCGGTCAGGCGGCCGGAGCGGTGGACGCGGATGCTCTTGCGCCGGGTGCGCCCGGACCTCGCCGGGACGGTCACGTCCACCGTGGCGGCGGCGCTCGGGCGAATGCCCCAATGAGCCGCCGCGCTCGCGTGGGACAGGACGGCCCCGTCACCGCAGGCCAGCACAGCCGCCAGCCAATAGGCCTCGGGCCTCAGCGCGTCATGCCCCAGTGCGTACACGCCGCGGTGAAGGCGGTGAAGGCGCCGGGTCCGAATCCGCTCGGCGATCCCATGCTCACCGACGCCGAGGCGGCGCAACTGATCCCGCGTCACCAAGCCGTATTGCCGTCTCGCCAGCACCGCCAAGCGCACATCCAGGGAGCCCCCCCGTCCCCGGCCCAGGCGGCGCTTCGCTAGGCTCGCGCCCCCATGGAGACGGACCTCCTGACCAAGCCGGCGGGCGAACTGGCGCGGCTGGTCAAGGCCGGCGAGGTCACCGCCCGAGAGCTGACGGAGGCGTCGCTCGAGCGGATCGAAGCCCTCGACGGCGACCTCAACGCCTTCGTCCACCTCGACCCCGACGGCGCCCTCGCTACCGCCGACGCCATCGATCCTGGCGACGAGCGCCCTTTCGCCGGAGTCCCGATCGCCGTCAAGGACACCGCCCCGGTCGCCGGGATGCCCTACCGATTGGGCTCCGACGTGTTCGGCGACTTCGTGCCCGCCCACGACGCCTTCGTGGTCCGCCGGCTCCGGGAGGCCGGCTTCGTCATCGTCGGCAAGACCAACCTGCCCGAGTTCGGGATCCTGCCGGTGACCGAGCCCCGCCGCTTCGGCCCGACCCGCAACCCCTGGGACGTCGAGCGCACGCCGGGCGGCTCCTCGGGGGGCGCCGCCGCCGCCGTGGCCGCCGGCATGGTGCCGCTCGCACACGCCTCCGACGGCGGCGGCTCGACCCGCATCCCGGCGGCCTGCTGCGGCCTGGTCGGCCTGAAGCCGACCCGCGGGCGCGTCTCGCGCGGTCCCGAGCAGGGCGACGACTACCTCGTCCAGGACGGCGTCCTAACCCGTACCGTCGCCGAGACCGCCGAGCTGCTCGACGTGATCGCCGGCTACGAGCCGGGCGACGCGACCTGGGCGCCGCCGCCGGATGAGCCGTTCGCGCTCGCGGCCGCGCGCGAGCCCGGGCGGCTGCGGATCGGCGTGACCACCGCTCCCGCGATCGACGCCGCCGTCCTCGACCCGCTCTGCGAGCGCGCCGTGCGCGACGCGGCCGGCCTGCTCGAATCGCTCGGCCACGACGTGGAGGAGGTCGACCCGCCCTGGGAGAGCCACGACCTGCTGCGCGCGTTCACGCTCGTGTTCGGCGCGCCGGTCGCCATGGGCATGTGGTTCGGCGGCCAGGTGACGGGCCGCGAGCCGAGCCGGGACCTCGTGGAGCCGCTGTCCTGGACGATCTGGGAGGGGGTGCGCGAGCGCGATCCGCTCGAGTACCTGCTCGCACGGACCCGGCTCTCGGCCGCGTCCCGGGCCATCGTCGCGCTCTGGAGCGACTACGACGTGGTCCTCACCCCCGCGCTCGCCAAGCGCCCGGTTCGGATCGGCGAGATCGACTCCTGCAGCGACGACCCGTGGGAGGACTTCCACCGCTCCGGCGAGTTCACCCCCTACACGGCGATCTTCAACGTCACCGGCCAGCCCGCCGTCTCGCTGCCGCTCTTCCACGGCGACGACGGGATGCCGCTCGCCGTGCAGCTGGCCGGCCGCCCGGCGGACGAGGGCCTGCTGCTGTCGCTCGCCGCCCAGCTGGAGGCGGCCCGGCCCTGGGCCGACCGCCATCCCGCTCAGAGGGCCAGCACGGGCTCCCGGTCGCGGTCGTAGCTCAGGAGGGCGAGGGCCTCGGGCGGCTCGAGCCAGCGCACCTCGTCCACCTCGTCGTTGGGCACGAACGGGGTCTCGTCCACCACCTCCATCGCCCAGTAGCGCACGAGCTTCGGGCGCCCGCGCACCTCGTACTCCACCGCCGGGAGCTCCCTTACCAGCCGGCAGCGCAGGCCGGTCTCCTCCTCGACCTCTCGCAGGGCCGCGTCCTCGAAGGACTCGCCCGAATCGAGCTTCCCCTTGGGGAGCGACCAGTCGTCGTAGCGCGGGCGGTGCACGACCGCCACGCGGCCGTCGCGCGATACCACTCCGCCGGCCGCTTGCACCCTCCTCACGCTAGCGAAGGATTGGCTTCCGGGCGACATGGGTAGGGCCTCAAGGTTGGACGCCAACTCAATGGAGGAGGGGAAATGACTGGTTGGGGGAGGAGCGCCGCGCTGGCGGTGCTCATGACCCTTGGGCTCGCCGTACCCGCCTCGGCCGCCAAGCTCAACGCCTACACGGTGAAGCTGAGCGGCGCGAAGCAGCTGCGAGTGCTGAAGGAACAGGGCTTCGACATCACCGAGGGCCAGCGCGCCCGCAGCATCGAGATCGTGGGAACGGGCGCCCAGATCGGAAAGCTTCGAAAGGCCGGCGTCAGGGCCCGGCTGCTGGTCGACCGGCGCGGGCGCACCGCCAGCCGGGTCGCCGCGGCGCAGGCGGCTGACGGCTGGCAGGTCTGGCGACCGTACGCCCGCACCGACGTCCCCGTGTCGGGTGCGGCAGGCAACCCCACGGCGAACATCAAGACTCAGCTCGAGAACCTCGCTGCGCGCTACTCGCACATCGCGGAGCTGCAGACGATCGGCCACTCGCTGAACGGCGTGCCGATCTACGCGATGAAGGTCACCAAGAACGCCCGCAACCGCAAGGACGGGAGCCGTCCCGCGGTGCTCTACTCGTCCGTGCAGCACGCGCGCGAGTGGCTCGCCGGCGAGACGGGCCGCCGCACGCTGCGGATGTTCCTCGACAACTACGGCCGCGACGGCACGGCGATCGGCACCGACAGCCAGCCGATCGAGGGCGTGAGCGCCCAGGAGATCACGAAGCTCGTGAACACGCGCGAGCTGTGGTTCATCCTCGTCGCCAACCCGGACGGCTACGACTACACGTTCGATCCGCCCAACCGCCTCTGGCGCAAGAACCTGCGCGACAACAACGGCGACGGGAACATCACCTCGATCGACGGGGTCGACCCCAACCGCAACTTCCCGACCAAGTGGAACTACGACGACGAGGGCTCGAACACCGAGCCGTCGAGCGAGACGTACCGTGGCACCGGGCCCGCCTCGGAGCCCGAGACGGAGGCATTCCTGTCGCTCACGCGGCGGGTGGACTTCGCCTTCAACAAGAACGACCACACGCACGGTCGGCTACTGCTGTGGCCACCCGGCTGGCAGGTCGACACGCGCTACGCCGACGAGCCGATCATGACCGCGCTCGCCGGTGACGACGAGAACCCGGCCATCCCGGGGTTCGACCCGGACGTCGGCGCCGAGCTCTACACCACCAACGGCGACACCAACGACCACCTGTACGGGGCTCACCGCACGATCTCCTACACGCCCGAGGGCACGTCCGCCGCCAGCGGCAGCGGGTTCGTCTTCCAGGACGTGGAGGCGGACGTGCAGGCGGAGTTCGAGCGCCACGTGCAGTTCGCGCTCGACCTGGCTCGTTCGGCGAACAACCCGTCCAGGCCGGACAGCCACCTGGGCAACAAGGCGCCGAACTTCGTGGTCGACACCTTCGACGTGTCGTTCGGCGACCCGCAGACGGTTCAGGTGAACGCCCGCCGCGACCTCGGCAGGATCCTGCTGAGGTACCGCATCAACGGCGGGCCCACGCGGACACGTTTGACGGAGGAGTGGGACGGCGGCAAGCGCTACGGCGCCGAGGGCGACTACTGGTACCACCGCGTGCGGGGGCAGGTCCGAGGGGCTGACCCGGGCGACGAGGTCGAGGTCTGGTTCGTGTCGCCGAGCGACGACAAGAAGAGCGACTCGTTCACCTACACGCTCCGCTCGGACTCGGGCGCGGATGTGCTCGTGCTCGCGGTGGAGGACTACTCCGGGAACTCGGCGTTCCCGCCGTACCCGGGAACGAACGGGCCGTTCTACCTGAGCTACTACACGGAGGCGCTCGCCGGCAACGGCGTCGCGCACGACGTGTACGACTACGACGCCGAGGGCCGGAAAGCCCCGGACCCGCTCGGGGTGCTGAGTCACTACGACGCGGTGATCTGGTACACCGGCAACGACAACGTGACCCGGCCGGGACCGTTCCCGGGCGTGGCCGATCTCGAGGCGCACCGGACGATCACGGCGGTGCGTGACTTCGTGAACGAGGGCGGTCGCGTGGCGTTGACCGGCGTGAACGCCGGTCGCCAGTACGACTTGGTCGAGTACCCGCAGGAGGGCTTCCCGCACACCCAGTGCGACGGCAACCTGCTGACGACCGACCAGGGCAAGTGCCAGCCGCTGAGCAACGACTTCGCCCAGTACTACCTGGGGTCGTTCATCCGCAGCGACGGCGGCGGGCTGGACTCCGAGGGGAACGTGTTCCCCGTCACCGGGGTCGAGTCGCCGCTCGACGGCTGGAACGCCACGATGAACTCTCCGGAGGAGAGCGCCCACAACCATGGTGCGTTCACGGGGCTCGAGACCGGCACGCATCTGGTCACGTCGAGCGTGCTCGACCCGGCGACGTACCCGCAGTTCACGAGCGAGCAGGCCGCCGACTGGCAGCTGCCGGGCGGGGCTCCGTTCGAGCCGCAGACGGGCGCCAAGTACATGTACTCCCAGAACATCAACCGGGGGTACAAGCGCCTGCAGCGGACGATCGACCTGAGGAACGCGAGCTCGGGCGAGCTGTCGTTCTTCACCTCGTACAACACGGAGGCCGGTTGGGACTTCATGTTCGTGGAGGCGCAGTCGCTCAACCCGGACGGCTCGGGCGCGGGTGACTGGACCACCCTGCCCGACCTGAACCACCACACGAGCCAGGACGTCGGCTCGAGTTGCCCGTCCGGATGGACGGAGGAGCTCCACAACCACCTCCGCCACTATCAGAGCTACAACCCGGCCGGCGGCGGGTCGTGCACGCCCACCGGCACCACCGGTGAGTGGCACGCGGCCTCCGGCAACTCGGCCGGCTGGCAGGAGTGGAAGGTGGACCTTAGCCGGTTCAAGGGCAAGCAGGTCGAGGTGTCCATTGTGTTCGCGACAGACTGGGGCACGCTGGTCGTGCCCGGCGCGCTGGTCGACGACACGACGGTCACCGTGGACGGCACGCCCGTCGCACAGACGTCGTTCGAGACGGACATGGGCGGCTGGTCGGTCCCGGGGGCACACCCCGCCGGCCCGTCCACGAACCTGAACGACTGGATCCAGTCGGATCGGATCCCGTTCGAGGACGCGTCGGTCACGAGGACCGACTTCGGGCTCTACTTCGGGTTCGGCTTCGAGGGAGTCGACACCGCGGAGAACAGGCGCGAGCTGATGCGACGGACGGTGGATTACCTGCTCGGCTGATCCGGCGCACCGATCCGATGTGAGCGGCGGGCCGCCTTCGGGC
>JBOGXT010000415.1:0-6404 GCA_050694635.1 Thermoleophilaceae bacterium | reverse complement strand
GCTGGCGGCGCTCGTCCTCGCCGGGCTCGCGCTGCTCGGCGGCTGCGACGACGAGGACGCCCCCGACGTTCCGCTGCCGCCACCGGCCCAGCGCGGCGCCGACTACGAGAAGCGAGTGATCCGCGGCTGGCTGCTCGCGCTCCAGCGCGACGACTACGAGGGCGCCGCCTACTACTTCGCGCCGCACGCGCTGATCGACCAAGGCGACCCCTACCGCCTGAACGGGCCGTCCGCGGCCCGGATCTTCAACGCGTCGCTGCCCTGCCGCGCCGACCTGGCGGGGGTGGAGGACGAGCCGGGGCCGAGAACCCTCGCGTCGTTCCGGCTGCGCGCCGGGCCGGGCGGCCCGTGCTCGGGCATCGTGAAGGTCCGCTTCACGATCAAGAAGGGCAAGTTCACCGAATGGCGCCAGCTGCCGGAGGAGCCGGAGGGGCCGGACGCGCCCCTCGAACCGGCCTAGGCCCGCTCCGCCTCGATCGACCGCCGCTCCGCCAGCCGGTTGTCGCGCCGCAGCTGGGCCTCGCGCGCGCGGCGCTGCTCGTCCGGGGTCTCCGGTGCGACACCGGGCACGCTGACCGGCCGGCCCTCCTCGTCCAGGGCCACCATCGTCAGGTAGGCGGTCGAGGTGTGGGTGACCTCGCCCGTGCGCACGTTCTCCGCCTCCACCCGCACGCCCACCTCCATCGAGCTGCGCCAGGCCGCGTTCACCGTGGCCTTCACCGTCACGAGGTTCCCGACGTAGACCGGGTGCAGGAAGGTCATGCGGTCCATCGCGGCGGTCACGACGCGAAGGCCGGAATGGCGCACCGCCGCGATGCCGGCCACCTCGTCGCAGAGGTGCATGATCACGCCGCCATGGACGTTGCCGGCCGTGTTCGCATCCCCGATTCCCATCCACCGGCTCAGCACCGAGCCGGAGCGGGACGGTGGACGGGGCTCCACGGACGGCTAGTCTAGGTATTTCCACGATCCAGCTGTCGAAGGAGGCCGGATGCCAGGGCTCGGCGGGCGCATGTCCACCGTAATCAAGGCCAAGATCTCGAGGATGCTCGACCGGGCGGAGGACCCCGGTGAGACGCTCGACTACGGCTATCAGAAGCAGATCGAGATGCTCCAGAACGTCAAGAAGGGCATCGCCGACGTCGTCACGGCCAAGAAGCGGCTGCAGATGCAGTCCACGAAGCTCGAGCAGCAGGTCGTCAAGCTCGACACGCAGGCCCGTCAGGCGCTCTCCCAGGAAAACGAGCCCCTCGCCCGAACGGCGCTGGAGCGCAAGACGCTCGCCCAGACCGAGCTGCAGACGCTCGACACCCAGGTCAAGGAGCTGGAGGGTCAGCAGGAGCAGCTCACCGCGAACGAGCAGAAGCTGCGCCAGAAGATCGAGCAGTTCCGCACCAAGAAGGAGGTCATCAAGGCGCAGTACTCGGCCGCCGAGGCGCAGGTGAGGATCGGTGAGGCCGCCTCGGGCGTGGGCGAGGAGATGGCCGACCTGGGGCTTGCCATGCAGCGGGCCGAGGACAAGACCGAGCAGATGCGCGCCCGGGCCGGCGCTGTCGAGGAGCTCGAGGCGGCCGGCACCTTCGACGACATCACCCAGCTCGGCGGCGGCGAGGACGACATCGACCGCCAGCTGAAGGAGCTCACGAGCGGCGCTCAGGTCGACGACGAGCTGGCCAAGATGAAGGCGGAGCTGGGCCCCGGAGGCGGCGGCGACTCGCCGGCGCTCGAGCAGGGGAAGGAGAACGCGTGATCGTCCGGATCTCGGGTGAGGGGCAGTTTCGCCTCCCCGACACGGACGCGGAGCGGCTGAACGAGCTCGACAACCGGGCCGTCGCGGCGGTCGAGCAGGGCGACGAGACGGGCTTCCGCGAGCTGTGGTCACAGATGCTCGAGCTGGTGGCAAGCGACGGCAACGCGCTGGACGACGACGAGCTCGTGGAGTCGGACGTGATCCTGCCGCCGCGCGACGTCACCTTCCGGGAGGCGCAGGGCGAGTTCACGGGCGAGGGGCTGATCCCGGACTGAGGTGGTGACATGGACGAAGCACGGCTACGGTCGATCCCGCTGTTCGCCGGCCTGGGCAAGAAGGAGCGCAAGAGCGTGGCCCAGCAGGCCGACGAGGTAGACGTCGAGCCAGGCCGGCACCTGGTGCGCGAGGGCGAGTTCGCGTACGAGTTCTTCGCCATCGAGGACGGCACGGCCGAGGTGAGGCGCGGCGACCAGTTCCTGGCGGAGCTCGGTCGCGGCGAGTTCTTCGGCGAGATGGGCTTGATCGGCAACGTCACGCGCAACGCGTCGGTGATCGCCACCTCGCCGGTCACCGCGATCGTGCTCACGGGCTCGGCATTCCGGCACATCGAACGGGAGCTGCCCGCCGTGTCGAAGCAGATTCGCCAGGCGATCGAGGAGCGGTGCCGCCAGCTCGAGCCGGTGAGCTGACCGTCAGCTGCCGCGGAAGAAGGCGGCGAGCAGCTCGCCGACCTCCTCCGGCGCCTCCTCCTGGAGGAAGTGGCCGCAGTCCGGAAGCTCGGTGACGACGGCCTGCGGCAGGTCCCGCCGCAGCCGCGCCATGGTCTCCGCCACCTCCGGCAGGATCCGGTCTCGCGCGCCGTAGACGATGCGCACCGGCATGTTCAGCGACGCGAGCCGGCGCTCGATCTCGGCGAAGCCCTCCACTTCGAGGCCGATCCCGGCGTCCGCCAGCGAGCGACGCGATTCCTCGTCGCCAAACGGCTCGAGCACGCCCGCCAGGACCTCTGGCGTGAGCTTCGACTCGTCGGCGAGGCCGAGCCGCATCGCGGCCTCGAGCCCCTCCGGGCTCGTCAGCTGCTCGCGCGGCCCGGGAGTGCTGGCGGCCTTGAGGAACTCGAGCACGGCGTCGGAGAACTGGGGGTAGACGAGCGTGTTGAGCAGCGCGAGCGAGGTGACGCGCTCGGGACGCCGAAGCGCCCAGTGCACCGCGATCGGCCCGCCGAGGTCGTGTCCGGCGAGCGCGACCTCGTGGAGGCCGAGCTCCGCCAGGAAGCCGTCGATGGCCCGCTCGAACAACTCGAAGCCGTAGCGCGCGCCGCCCGGCTTCGAGGACCCCCCGAAGCCCGGCAAGTCGAGCGCCAGCACGCGGTTGGCGGCGGCGATCGGCGGCATCACGTCGCGCCACAGATACGACGAGGTGGGCCAGCCGTGGAGCAGCAGGACAGGCGGGCCGGACCCCAGCTCGCGGTACGTGAGGCTCAGGTCCCCGGCTTGGACGGTGTTCAGGGCGGTGGTCTTCATGGCGTGACCTCTCCTCGGATTTAGAAAACCAACTGTCGGTCGGTTAGACTATCAGACCGACGGTCGGTTTACCATAGGAGACGCGTGCCGGACCTGAGGAGTGAGCGAGGAAGGGCCACCCGCGACCGGCTGATCGCGGCCGGGCGGGAGCTGTTCGGCGACCGGGGCTACGAGGGTACGTCGATCGACGCAGTGCTCGAGCGAGCCGGAGTCAAGCGGGGCGCCCTCTACCACCACTTCGAGAGCAAGCAGTCGCTCTTCGACGCCGTCCTCGATCGCGAGGTCGCGGAGCTGGCGCGGGCCGGGGGAGAGGCCGCGCGCGCGCAGTCCGACCCGGTCGAGAGCCTCCGCGCCGGCTGCGCCACCTGGCTGCGTATGGCGCTCGATCCCGCGGTCCAGCGGATCGCGCTGCTGGATGCGCCCGCGGTCGTCGGCTGGAGCCGCTGGCGAGAGTTGGACGAGCAGCACGTGCTCGGGGGCCTCAGGCGCAACCTCGACCTGATCGCCGCGGACGGCAGGCTCCCATCGGGCGACGTGGACGTGCTGGCCCACATGCTCCTCGCCGCGGTCAGCGAGGCGGCGCTCATGATCGCGAGGGCGGACGACCCGCGCGCGGCGCTCGCGAAGGGCCAGGCGGCGGTCGACATCCTGCTCGACAGGCTGGTCGCCTGACGCCGGCTCACCCGGTCAAGTTCTTCCAATAGGGATGGCGGGAGCGGGCGTACGGTTTGGGAGTGAGCGACGAAGGGAGTCATCCATGTCAGGCGAGCTCGCGTTCTTCGAGCTCGGTGTCGGGGACACCGCGCGCGGCCGGGCCTTCTACGAGAGCCTGTTCGGGTGGGAGTTCGAGACCGGGCCGTCCGGGAACGGCTTCGCGATCAGCGCGCCGAACGTACCCGGCGGGATGCACGGCGGCGACGCCGGGGCGGCGCCCTACGTGTTCTTCCTGGTGGACGACATCGACGTGGCGATAGCGCGCGTCCGGGAGCTGGGAGGCGAGGTCGAGGAGACGGACGTCGAGGGCGACGAGGCCTCCACCGCGCGATTCGGCCGGTTCAAGCTCTGCCGCGACGACCAGGGGTCGCCGTTCGGGCTGCACCAGCCGCCGAGCGCCTCGTGACCGTCATCAGGGCGGTGCCGAACATCAAGTCCGATCGGCCCGTCGAGACGCGCGACTTCTTCGTCGATCTGCTTGGCTTCGAGGTTGCGATGGACATGGGCTGGGTGGCGACCGTCGCGTCGCCGACGAACCCCTCGGCGCAGGTGACGATCATCGGCAATGACGACCCGGCCGCGCCGGGCATATCGGTGGAGGTGTCCGACGTCGATGCGGCCCACGCCAAGGCTGTGGAGCACGGCCTCGAGATCGCCTATGCCCTTCGCGACGAGGACTGGGGCGTTCGCCGCTTCATGCTCCGCGAGCCGAGCGGTACGGTGGTCAACGTCGTGGCTCATCGGTCAGACCGATGACGGTGCTTGCGCAGCCGAACCGCGTCTTCCGGCACGAGTCCGAGCAGGACCGCTGGGAGATGGTCCACGGGGCGCCCGACCCCCGGCTGCGCGGCCACGTGCTGTCGTACTGCTCGTACCACGAGCAGACGACGAGCTTCACCCGCCGGCGCGAGCTGCCGTCCGACCGCGTCGTCCTGATCGTCAACCTCGGGGAGCCGATCCGTGTCCTGCCCGCCGGCGCCACGGGCGGCTGGAGCGACCAGCCGGAGGGCTTCTTCGCCGGGCTGCACGACAGCTATGCGGTCACGGAGACGGGCGGCTCGCAGGCCGGGGTGCAGGTCGATCTGACGCCGGTGGGCGCGCACCTCCTGCTCGGGCTCCCGATGGACGAGCTGAGCCACCGGGTGGTCACGCTCGAGGAGCTGTTCGGCCGCGGCGGAACGCTGTTCCGCGAGGCCCTGTCGGAGGCACCCGGCTGGGCGGAGCGCTTCGAGGTGGTGGACGAGTTCCTCCTCACGCTCCTCGACCACGCGCGCTCGCCCGTGCCGAGCGTGACGCGTGCGCTCGGACGTCTGCGTGAGAGCGGCGGCACGGTGCCGGTCGGCGTGATCGCCGCCGAGATCGGGTGCAGCCGCCGCCACCTCATCTCGCGCTTTCGCGAGCAGGTCGGCGTGACGCCGAAGCTGCTCGCCCGCATCCTGCGCTTCGAGCGGGTGGTGTCGCTGGTGGACGCTCGGACCGAGATGGGCTGGGCCGAGATCGCCCGGGCGTGCGGCTACTACGACCAGGCCCACATGATCCGCGACTTCAACCAGTTCGCCGGCGGTCCGCCGAACGAGTTCGCCCGCCGCCGGCTGCCGGACGGCGGAGGCGTGATCGGCGACTGATCAGTCGCCCGCGGCGCCGATGAAGAGCGTGAAGGCGCGCACCCGGCCGCCCGCCACACGGGCGCCCAGAACCGCGTAGGGCAGCGGGCTGGCGAACGTGTCGTGCGCTTCGTGGCGGCCGCCGCAGGCACGCGGACACCCTACCCGCCGGTCCGGCGTTCAGTAGCGTCCGAGCGATCGGCCCGCACGTCATCCAGCCAGACACGATGGAGGAGGCGCTTCGCGCCCGGCGAGACGTCCCCGAGGCGGTGGTCGTCGCCGGCGGGACCGAGGTGATGCCGGTCCGCAACCGCGGGGGGCGCCCGGGACCGCTGCTCGACCTATCGCGCGTGGCCGAGCTCCAGGCGGTCGAGGACGGCGATCCCATCCGGCTGGGCGCCGGCGTCACGTACACGCGCCAGCTCGAGGCGCTCGCCGAGCACCTTCCCGTGCTGGCGCTCGCCGCCCGCACGATCGCGTCGCGTCAGGTCCGCAACCGCGCCACGCTCGGAGGCGCCCTGGCGATCGCCGACCCCTCCGCCGACATCCTCGCCGCCCTCGTGGCCGCAGGCGCCGAGGTGGAGCTCGCGTCGGCCTCCGGGGTCCGGCGCCTGCCGGTGGGCGACTTCCTGACCGGGGCCTACGACTGTGACCTGGGCGCGGACGAGCTCATCTCCGCTGTCCTCGTGCCGCGCGCCGCCGGACCGGCCGCCTACGCGAAGGTGGGCGCGCGCAACGCGATGGCGCGCGCCGCGTGCGCCGTCGCCGTGGTGCTCGACCTGTCGCGGCGCTCCGCCGGCATCGGCGTGGCGG
>JBOGXT010000414.1:0-2724 GCA_050694635.1 Thermoleophilaceae bacterium | reverse complement strand
GGTAGAGGGCGACCGGCCAGCGCCACGGCGGCGCGCCGCGCAGCGCCAGGCGCAGGAACGCCCGCGCCCGGGCCTCGGCCTCGTCGACGGGGAAGGCGGCCATGGCGGCGGCCACCTGGCCCTCGAGCGCGGCCACCCAGACCACCTCCGCGCTCGACGCGTTGCCCGGCACCTCCAGCGAGCGTTCCAGCACGCGCAGAGCTCGCTCGCGCCCGCCCGCGAAGCGGTCGTACATGTCGGCGGCGCTGTGGTGGAGCAGCTCGGCGACGCGGACGAAGTCGTCCGGCCTGGCTTTGCGGACGTCGATCAAGGCGGGGGCATCCTAAGCCGATACCGGAAAGGTGAGCCGTGCGTCCCGACGGCAGAGGCAGCTTGCCGGTCTCGTGGGCTTCGCCTGCGCGGCGGCCCTGCCCGCCCTGCTCTGGCATCGGGCGATCGCCGTCGTGGCGAGCGACTTCCGCCTCGAGGCCGACTACCTGCTGACGGGCTGGCTCGGTTACGCCCTGATCGCCGGCGGGCTGCTGATGCTGCTGCCAGTGGCCTGGTCGGCCGGGCGCCACCCCGCAAGCCGCCTCTACCCGCGCTCGCGCAACGCGTGGATGGGCTGGGGCGTGTCGCTCTACCTGATGGGCTTCGTGGTGGCCGCCCAGGTCGCCGCCGCCCTCTAGCGCGGGCGGGTGCTCTGACAGACTGGCGGGCCTGATGGGCCGCATCCAAGACCCCCAGGACCCGCTGTTCCAGGCGCTCAACTCGTCGATCGCCTTCGACTACCGGCTGGCGCCGTACGACATCGAGCAGTCGCTCGCCCACGCGCGCATGTTGGCCCGCACCGGGATCATCGGCGACGACGACCTGAGGCAGATCGAACAGGGCCTCGCGGCGGTGCGGGAGGAGATCGAGCAGGACCGCTTCGTCGTCGCGGACGGCGACGAGGACATCCACATGGCGATCGAGCGGCGGCTCACGGAGATCGCCGGCCCGGTGGGCGGAAAGCTCCACACGGCACGCTCGCGCAACGACCAGGTGGCCACCGACGTCGCCATGCTGGTGCGCGCCCACAGCCTGGAGGCGCGCACGCTGCTGCACGGGCTGATGGACACGGTGGTCGAGCTCGCCGAGCGGCACCTCGACTGGCCGCTGCCCGGCTACACGCACCTCCAGCGCGCCCAGCCGGTCTACCTGTCGCACCACCTGCTGGCCTGGTTCTGGAAGTTCCGGCGCGACTCGCAGCGCTTCAACTTCTGCATGACCGCCACCGACGCGCTGCCGCTCGGCGCCGGCGCGCTCGCCGGGGTCAACTTCGACACCAGCCGCATGTTCGTGGCCGAGGAGCTCGGCTTCCGGGCGATCGCGGAGAACTCGCTCGACGCCGTGTCGAACCGCGACTTCGTGCTCGACTACCTGAGCGCGGCCGCCACCTGCGCCGGGCACCTGTCCCAGCTGGGCGCCGAGATCGTGCTTTGGTCCACGGCCGAGTTCGGGTTCTGCCAGGTGTCCGACGCGTTCGCCTCCGGCTCGAGCCTGATGCCGCAGAAGCGCAACCCCGACGCGGCCGAGCTGCTGCGCGCCAAGGCGCCGCGCATCGCCGGCCGCCTGTCGGGGCTCCACGGCGTTCTGCATGGGCTGCCGCTCACCTACAACAAGGACCTGCAGGAGGACAAGGAGCCGCTGTTCGACGCGATCGACACGCTCGAGCTGTGCCTGCGCGTGGCGCGCGAGATGCTGGCCGGCATCGAGTTCGACCGCGAGCGCATGGCGGCCGCGGCCTCCGACGAGTCGATCGCGGCGACCGACGTGGCCGACCTGCTCGTGCGCGAGGGGGTGCCGTTCCGCGAGGCGCACGGGATCGTGGGCGGCGTGGTGCGCGCGGCCGAGGAGCGCGGCAAGGCGCTGTCGGAGCTAACCGACGAGGAGCTGCGCGAGCTCGCGCCGGCGCTGCCGGCCGACGGCTTCCGGGCGCTGCTCGAGCGGAGTTCGTGGCTCGAGTCGAAGGTGTCTGAGGGCGGCACATCGCTGGCGCGCGTAAGAGATCAGCTGGCGCAGGCCCGGCAGATCCTCCAGGAGGCATGAGGCTCGCCCGGGACTTCTACGCGCGGTCGGTGCACGACGTGGCGCGCGACCTGGTCGGCTGCGTGGTGCGCCACGGCGAGACGGCGGGGCGGATCGCCGAGACCGAGAGCTACCACATGGAGGAGCCCGCCTGCCACGCCTACGCGGGCGTCACCTCGCGGACGCGCACGCTGTTCGGCCCACCCGGGCACGCCTACGTGTACTTCTCCTACGGGATCCACTCGCTGCTGAACACGGTGGCGGAGGGGGAGGGGACCGGCGCGGCGGTGCTGATCCGCGCGCTCGAGCCGGTGGACGGGGTGGAGCTGATGCGGGAACGGCGCGGCGTCGCGCGCCACGAGGAGCTGTGCAACGGCCCCGGCAAGCTGACCCAGGCGCTCGGGATCGGGCTCTCGCTGAACGGCACGTCGCTCGTGGACGGCCCGATCGAGGTCCTCGGCCGCGAGCCCGGCGAGCGCGACCCGCGCGTCGTGATGGGGGAGCGGATCGGAATCACGAAGGCGGCCGACCTGCCCTGGCGCTTCTGCGACGCGGACAGTCCCCACGTCTCCCGGCCCTGGCCGGCGGCGATGCGGCGTTCGGCGGCTGCCTAGTACACGCTAGCCGCCGGTGCCCTGCGGGGTCACGCCGCCGCCCGTGTCGCCCCCGCCCGGC
>JBOGXT010000413.1:0-4291 GCA_050694635.1 Thermoleophilaceae bacterium | reverse complement strand
GGTGATGGACGCCGGCTCGACCTCGCTCGGCGGAGCACCGGCGGCGCTGGCGGATCGCGTGATCGTCGTGGCGACATCGTCGATCGAGCCGGCCCTCGTCTCGGTCGCGGCGGAGTGTCTGGGGCGGCTGGGCCGAGAGCCGATCGTCGTGCTGAACCGGACGACAGCCGATGAGGCCCCCGACGCGTCGCCATCCGGCTGGTCGAGCCGCGATGTCCATCGCCTGCCCGAGTCCCGGATGGGCGCCCAGCTCGCCCTCGGTGGCCGAGAGGCACGCGGCGAGCTGGGCCGAGCGATCGCCGAGCTGGCCGACCTGTGCGAGGCGGAGACGTGACCGGACGCGACGGAGACCCGAGCGTCCACGGCACCCTGGAAGTGGGCGGCCGGGGGCAGGCGGCGAGTGAAGGGGGCCAGGCGCGGGGCGCGGAGGCGTGGGCCGCGGGTGAGGGGGCGGGCCTGTGGACCCAGTCGGGCCAGGCCTCGCTGCTCTTCCTCGGCGTCCTCGCCGCGCTGCTCGCGGGCACGCTCATCCTCTTTGGCTTCGGCCAGGCGCTCGGTGCGCGTGGCAAGCATCAGCGGGCGGCCGATCTTGCCGCGGTCTCCGCCGCGCAGGTCATGCGGCGCCACCACGCGCGTCTCTTCGAGCCGGCCTTCCTCGAGGATGGCGTCCCGAATCCGACGCACCTCTCAAACTCCGCCTACCTCGAGCTGGCCCGCGCTGCCGCCCGGCGGGGCGCTCGCCGCAACGGTGTCCCGCCCGGACGGGTGAGCGTCGCCTTCCCGGGCGCCGGCTTCGCGCCGACCCGGATCACGGTCGCGCTGCGTGGAAGCGCCGACATTCGCGTCGCCGCCGACCGCCGGCCCGATCGGATCGAGGTCCGCGCGCGTGCCACCGCCGAGCTGATCCCGAGCGACGACGGCTTTGGCATGCCCGGCGACGCAGAGGGCGGCGGCTACCAGGGCCCGCTCGCCTACAGGCAGGGCAAGCCGATGCGGCCAGACGTCGGGCTCGCCTTCGATCGCATGGCCCGCGCCGCGCGCCGTGAGGCGGGCCTCTTCGTGTCGATCACCAGCGGCTTCCGCTCCGACGCCGAGCAGGCGCGCCTCTGGGCCGCCAACCCGGACCCGAAGTGGGTCGCTCCGCCCGGCGCGAGCCTCCACCGCTACGGGACCGAGCTCGACCTCGGACCAGCCGGCGCCTACGTCTGGCTTGCGGCGAACTGCGAGCGCTTCGGCTTCGTTCGCCGCTACTCGTGGGAGCCGTGGCACTTCGGGTACGCGCGCAACACCGGGTCGGCGTCCGTGGGCTACGGCGGGACATCCGGGGACGGCCGGGGCGCGGTGCCGTCGTTCGTGCCGGCGCGCTTTCACGATGTGATCGTGCGCGCCGCTCAGCGCTGGAACGTCGGCGCCGCCCTGCTGTCGGCCCAGATCTACGCCGAGTCGAACTTCAACCCGTTTGCACGCTCGCCGGCCGGGGCGGAGGGGATCGCGCAGTTCATGCCCGGCACGGCTCAGGCGCTCGGCGTGCGCGACCCGTTCGACCCCGAAGAGGCGATCGACGCCCAGGCCCACCTGATGCGCGACCTGCTGCGCCGCTTCGGTTCGGTCCCGCTGGCTCTGGCCGCCTACAACGCCGGAGCCGGTGCCGTCGAGCGCTATGGAGGCATCCCTCCGTACCCCGAGACGCGCACGTACGTCGCGAAGATCCTCGGCCTCCTTGGCGGGGCCGGCGACCTGGCCGGCGCCCCGCGCTTCGAGGTGAGGCTCGTGGAGTGAGCGAGCGCCAATTCGCAGGCGATGGCGCTTCCCAGATCGAGTGCGAGGTCGAGATGCTGCGCTGACGATGCGGGGAGGTCGGGTACGCCCTGGTAACCCACTAATTACATTCAGCGGTTATGATCCCACGCGTGGGCGAGACTCCCGACAGGCTGGCCAAGGACCTCTGGCGCTGGACCGCGCGCCACCCCGAGTGGCACCCGGGCGAGTTCGGGGCGGAGGTCGCCTGCTTCGCCGTCCGCGCGGGCGACGACACGGTCCTGATCGACCCGCTTCTGCCGCCCGAGCCGGACCCGGTCCTCGACCTCGTCGAGAAGAACCTCGGCACCCGCCTTTCGATCCTGATCACGATCCCCTACCACGTGCGAAGCTCCGAGGAGATCTGGCGGCGCTTCGGAGATCGGGCCGAGACCGCCATCTGGGGCCACCCCGCCTGCGCCACGCGGCTCGCCGACACCACGGCGTTCAACGCGCTCGACCCCGACGCCGAGCTACCCGCCGGCATCACCGCCCACCACATCGGCAAGCCGCGCCGCTACGAGACGCCGCTCCACGTCCCCTCCCACAGGGCGCTCGTGTTCGGCGACGCCGTGGCCGAGGTGAACGGCAGGCTCGTCGTCTGGGCCACCGCGAAGGTAGACCCCAAGGTCGAGCGCTTCCACCGCGAGCGCTTCAACCCGACGCTCGAGCCGCTGCTCGAGCTCGACTTCGACAGGGTCCTCGTGACCCACGGCGAGCCGGTACCGAAGAACGGCCCGGCCGCACTCAAGCAAGCGCTCGACGGCCGCCCGTGGTACCACCGAGGATAGGCTCACCCGCATGACCATCACCGTCAACGGCATCGAGGAGCTCAAGGCGCTCCAAGGCCGGACGATCGGCCCCAGCGACTGGCGCGACGTCACCCAGGCCGACATCGCCGCGTTCGCCGAGCTCTCGCGCGACCACCAGTGGATCCACGTCGACCCGGAGCGGGCCAAGGCCGAGAGCCCGTTCGGCACGACCGTGGCCCACGGCAACCTCACGCTGTCGATGATCGACGGCTTCCGCCGCGAGCTGCTCGAGTCCAGCGGCTTCAAGCTGGGTGTCAACTACGGCTGGAACAAGATCCGCTTCCCGGCCCCGGTGCCCGCCGGTACCCGCATCCGGGCCAGCATGGAGACCCTCTCGGTCGACGAGCTCGAGGGCGGCTGGCACCAGATCACCCAGAGGTGGACGGTCGAGGTCGAGGGGTCGGAGAAGCCGGCCTGCGTGGCGGAGTCCGTGGGCCGCGTGCTCGTGTAGGGCCGCAAGCACTCGGCTCGGCCGAGTGCGCGCGGATCGCTCTCCAGAAAGCGCGACTGCCCGGCCGCCTATCCTCGAAGAGGGGTGGCCGCCACACAGACCGAGACTCGCGAGGAGCGCGTGACCAAGCAGCGCCGGGCGCTGCCGGACGCCCCCGGCGTCTATCTGTTCAGGGACTCCAAGCGCAAGGTCCTCTACGTCGGAAAGGCCCGTTCGATCCGCAAGCGGGTGGCCGGCCACTTCTCGAAGACGGGCGCCCGCGGATCGGCGGACATGGTCGCGCAGATCGCCGACATCGAGTTCATCGCGACCGAGACCGAGGCCGAGGCCCTGCTCGCCGAGCAGGAGTTCATCAAGCGCCACCGGCCGCTCTACAACGTCCGCCTCCGCGACGACAAGTCCTACCCCTACATCGGGATCAGCCTCGACGAGGAGTTCCCGCGCATCTACTTCACGCGCGAGCGGCACCGCCGCAACCGCGTCTACTTCGGGCCATTCAGCAACGCCAAGCGCGTGCGCGAGACGCTCGACCTGCTCGGCAAGGTCTTCCAGTACCGCACCTGCGACGGCCCCGAGCCGGGCCGCGCCAGCGGCAGCCCCTGCCTCGACTACTTCATCAAGCGCTGCCAGGCGCCCTGCGTCGGCTACATCTCGAAGGAGGAGTACCGGGCCAACGTCGACACGATCATCGACTTCCTGTCCGGCCGCTACCGCCAGATCGAGCGCGCGCTCGACCAGGGCATGAGGCGGGCCGCCAAGGAGCAGGAGTTCGAGCGCGCGGCCCAGCTGCGCAACCGCCTCAAGGCGGTCCGCTCCCTGCTGGAGCGCCAGCGGATCGCCAACGAGGCGGTCGGCACGCTCGACGCGATCGGGGTGGCCGCCGAGGGCACGGACGCCAACGCCCAGGTCTTCCAGGTGCGCGACGGCGTGCTCCAGGACCGCCAGAGCTTCTACCTCGAGAACGCCGCCGGCCGCGACGAGGGCGAGGTGGCGGAGGAGTTCGTGCTGCAGTACTACGCGAGCGCGATCGCGGTGCCGCCGCAGGTGATCGTGCCGCGCACGGTCGCCACCACCGGGACGCTCGCGGAGGCGCTGGCTGAGCGGCGCGGCGCCCCCGTCGAGGTGCGCCACGCCGAGCGCGGCGACAAGCGCCGCATCCTCGAGCTGGCCGAGCGCAACGCGCAGCTCGCGCTCGACCAGGAGCGCCTGAAGGAGGAGCGCCGCCGCCAGC
>JBOGXT010000412.1:0-6348 GCA_050694635.1 Thermoleophilaceae bacterium | reverse complement strand
TCAGTGCAGAGGGCTCGGGGCTGCCCTCCGGACCGGACTCGAGGTCGCCCAGGACGAGGGCTATGCGGCCGCGGTCTACATCGACGGCGACGGCGAGTACGACCCGGCCGACTTCGAGACCGTCCTCGACCCGGTCGCTCGCGGGCGCGCCGACTACGTGACCGGCTCGCGCTTCCTCGGCGCCCCGCGCACCGGCATGAGCTGGCACCGCACGCTCGCCAACCGGGCCACGAGCGGGCTGCTGGGCACCCTGCTCCACACCGTCGTGAGCGACGGCCAGACCGGCTACCGCGCTTTCTCCGCCAGCGCGCTCGCCGCCGCCCGCATCCGCCACGACTACAACTACGCGCAGGTGCTGACGCTCTCGCTGTGGGGCGCCGGCATCGACGCGGTGGAGGTCCCGACCTCGTACCGCCGCCGTGTCAGCGGCCGGTCGTTCGTGAGCTACCCGGAGTACCTGGCGCGCGTGGCGCCGGCGGTCTGGCGCGAGTGGCGCACCTCCCGCACGACGAGGGCCGCGAGCGCGAGCCCGATCGCGCCGGCCAGCCAGTACGCCCAGCCGCCCTCCTGGCCGAACAGCGGGAAGGCGTCCTCGACCGGACCGAACGGCGCGTCGGGGCGCTCGGTCACGAACGAGCCGCCGGCCCAGCGCACGTCCACGTAGAGCCAAACCGACGCCGCGAGCGTGAGCGCCGACAGCGCCAGGCCGAGTCGTGGCGCGTGCCGCAGGCCCCGCCCGATCAGCGGCACCGCCAGCGGCAGCGAGGCCAGCAGGTGCCGCGGCGGGAACCAGAACCCGAACATGGTTGGGGCGAGGAGGGCCGCGACGATCAGCTGAACGCCGAGCGCGGCGGCGCAGAGGCCCGCGGCCACCTCGATCTCGTGCATCCCGGGCACGGCGCGCGCCAGCCGGTCGCGCAGCGAGCGCCACAGCCACCAGAGGCCGGCGAAGGCGAGCGCGAACACCGGCGCCCAGCGCAGCAGGCCGTACTCGCGGTCGAGAAAGAGCGCGACGAAGCGGTAGGCGCGCTCCAGGTAGCCGACCGGGAACGAGGCATCCGTGGCGCTCTCGCCCGCGACGTCGGCGGAGTAGGGCGTCGGTCCGCCGTAGAGCGCCTCGTTGATGCCGATCGTCAGCGCCACGCTGAAGAGCGACAGCTCAACCGCGCCGACGGCGAGCGTGCGCCGGCGCGCCCGCCACAGCACGCCGGCGGCGAACACGCCGATGACGATCCCCGGCAGGACGAACTTCGCGCCGAGCCAGGGGAGCATCCCGAGCAGAGCGAAGCAGCCGAAGGCGGCGCGCCAGCCGGGCCGTTCGTGTAGCCGGAGCGCGAGCAGCGCGGCGCCCGCGAGCGCGGCGCCGGCGCTCAACTCGGGGTAGACGGCGCTTCCGTAGGCGACGAAGGGCGGGCTGAGGCCGGCGGCCAGAGCCGCCCCGATCGCCCACGGATCCGGCACTACGCGCAGCGCCAGCCGGTAGGCGAGCACCATCGCAAGGGCGGCGAGCGCGGCGAGGAAGAGCTCGACGCCCGGGGCGCCGCCGATCGCGTAGGCGGGCAGGATCAGCAGCGGGAAGCCGACCCCGTGTGGCTCGTTGAGCCGTCCCTTCGTCTCCTTCCCGTGCCTGTCGAGGTCGTGCGGGTAGAAGTCCTCGTACGCGCGCGCGGCGTACTCGTCCCTGACGTCGACGTCCCGGTCTTCGAGCAGCGACTCGGCGGCGAGCAGGTAGTGCGGCTCATCGCCCCCGTAGTCGGAGTCGCCGAACGCATCGAGGCCGACGGTGGCCGCGTAGACGCCGAACAGGAGCAGCCAGAGGGCGAGGGTGCGCCTCAGACCAGCTCAGCCACCTCGGTCTGGTAGAGGCTCATCTGGCGGCCGATCTCCTCGCCGAAGTAGGCCGGGACGATCCCAAGCTTCTCGACGATCAGGTTCGCCCGGGCCATCTGACGCTGGAACCCCTCGTCATGGTGAACGGCGTCCAGCTGCTGCTCGCTCCCGCGCATCGTGATGAAGCCGGCGAGATCTCCGCCGTGCGGCTCGAGCAGGCACACGTCGAAGCTCTCGATCCGGCCTTCCTGCTGAAGCTGACCGTAGTACTGGACGGCCTCGTTGAAGACCTCGATCGCGCGCTCCTCGCGACCGCGCACGACCTCACCCCAACCAATGAATAGTCCGGCGTCGGCCATTGAGTACCTCCTAGATCGGGTCCGTGCGTCAACCTATCTCAGCAGCCCAGGGCGCGGGCGATCACCATCTGCTGCACCTCGTCGGTGCCCTCCCCGATCGTGAGGATCTTCGCGTCGCGGTAGAAGCGGCATACGGGGTACTCCTCGATGTAGCCGTAGCCGCCGTGGATCTGGACCGCCTCTTCGGCGGCGCGCACCGCCAGGCGGCCGGTCTTGAGCTTCGCCTTGGCGGCCGTGAGGCTGAACGACCGGCCGGCGTCCTTCTCCCGCGCCGCCTTGTAGGTCAAGAGGCGTGCGGCCTCGATCTCGGTGGCCATGTCGGCCAGCTTGGCCTGGATCGCCTGGTACTTCGAGATCGGCTGGCCGAACGCCATGCGCTCCTTGGCGTAGGCGAGCGCCTCGTCCAGCGCGCCCTGGGCGAGCCCGACGCCCATCGCGGACACGCCGATGCGGCCTCCGTCGAGCGTCTGCAGGAACTGCTTGAAGCCCTGACCCGGCGGACCCACCAGATGGTCCTCCGGCACGCGGCAGTCCTCGAACGCGAGCGGCCGCGTGTCGGACGCGTTCCAGCCCATCTTGCGGTAGGGCGCGCCGATCTCGTAGCCGGGCGTGCCGTTCGGGACGAGCAGGTTGGAGACCTCGTCCTCGCCGGTGCGCGCCGTGATCGTGACGAAGCCGGATATGTCCGTGCCGCTGTTGGTGATGAACTGCTTGGCGCCGTTGATGACCCAGTGGCCGTTCTCGCGCGTCGCGCGGGTGCGGGTGTTGCCGGCGTCCGAGCCCGCCTCGGGCTCGGTCAGCCCGAAGGCCCCGAGCCGCTCGCCCGAGCACAGCCTCGGGAGCCAGGTCTCCTTCTGCTCGTCGGAGCCGAAGGCGTAGACGGGCCAGGTGCCGAGGCTCGTGTGGGCGGCGACGGTGATCGCCACGGACGAGTCCACCCTGGTCAGCTCCTCGATGGCGAGCGCGTAGCTGAGGTTGTCGGCGCCCCCGCCGCCGAGATCCTCGGGGTAGGGGATGCCCATCAGGCCGAGCTTGCCCAGCTTCTCGACGATCTCGTAGGGGAAGCGCTTGTCCCGGTCGAGCTCCTCGGCCACCGGCCTGACCTCGCCTTCGGCGAAGTCGCGGGCCAGACGCTGGATCGCCTGCTGCTCGTCGGTGAGGTCGAAGTCCATTGGGCGGGTGATGCTATCCGGGCGGTGTTTCATCCCCCGCTCGCACGGGGAGCAGCCAGGTAATGCTGACCATCACCTCCAACGCTGCCGACGCCATCCGCGAGATCATCCAGTCCACCGACGTGCCGGACGAGGGTGGCATCCGCATCTCCGTCGCCCGCCAGAACGGCGCGCAGGCCAGCTTGGAGCTGGCCCTCAGCCCCGCGCCCATGGAGGGCGACGAGGTGCTCGACGCCGGCGGCGCCCACGTGTTCCTCGACGAGCTGGCGGTAGTGGCCCTGGACGACAAGTCGCTCGACGCCCAGATCGAGGGCGGCGAGATCAGCTTCGGGATCCTGGAGCGCGACGAGGACGGCCCGGAGCCGCCGCTGTAGCCCGGCTCAGCGAGCCCGGGCGGCCGCCACCGCGCGGGCGAACGCGCGCGCCGCCCGGTTGCGCTCGAGCCTTGGGCTGCGGCACGCGGGCGGCCTGATCACCGGGTTGCAGCGGGCCGGGCCCCCCTCGGGCAGTGCGACCACGTAGTCGCTGTCGTAGCGGGCGCTCATGCCCACCTCCGGGAAGTCGGTCGAGACCAGCTGCGCGCCGCTGCCCAGCGCGGCCCGTAGCTGGGCCTCGTCGCCGGAGGTGACCGTTCCGAGCGGCACGTCGGAGCGCGTGCGCACCAGATAGCCGGCTCGCACCAGCCTCCGAATCTGCCGGAGGTTCGCGCCGGTGGGCTCGTTGCGCTTGACAAAGGCGGCGTCGGGGGCGCCGGGCCGGGCGTTGGTGAAGAGCACACGCCCCTCGAGGTTCGGCCGCCCGCGGGTATAGGCGGCGCTGATCGCGCCCGGGTCGTTGTCCATCAGGAACATCACCCGGCCGCGTGCGCGGCGCAGCGCCGGCCAGCCGCGCCGGACCACCGACCGCCTGAGCGTGAGTCCCCGCCGGCGCACGTCGTCCGGAGTGATCAGCTCGTCCGGGCGGAGCACCGAGCGGATCTCGGCGTCGAGGGCGTTCAGGGCGGCGCCGTTCCACGGGGGCACGGTGACGCCGCCGGACCCGGCGGCCACGGGGTCGGTCCCCTTCAGCTCGAGCATCACCAGCAGCGGCACGTGATCCGGGTAGGCCCGCGACCAGCGCCGCACCAGCCGCAGGCAGCTGACCAGCCGCACGCAGGTCGAGTTGTAGTCGAGGTCGGCGGTGTGCAGGACCTTGATGCCCGGCCGGTACCAGTCCGGGTCGGTGAGCGGGCCGGCCGAAAGCCGCTGGCGCAACAGCGGGTTCGCGTACAGACCGCCCGCGGGATCGGGGAAGAGGTCGAGCTCCAGTCCGCGCACTCCCTGCCGGGTGAGCTGGTTGGGCAGCGAAGCGTGGCTGTAGGCCAGGAAGCCGTCGTAGATCGGCGCGCCGCCGTAGACCCCGTCGTGGGCCACCCGCTCGGCCTGCGAGAGCTCGCGGTGGTAGCTGTTGTGGGTCCCGATCACCTGAATCTCGTTCATGCGAAGCGGTCGCTTGGCCGGTCCGCCGTTGCCGGCCGCCGGACCCGGCGCGGCGGCGCAGGCCACGGCCGCCAGGGCAAGCGTCAGCGCGAGCGCCGCGGGAAGGGGTGGCGGACGGTCGCGGTCAGAGCAGCTCATACACCGCTCCCACCCGCTCGTAGACCGGGCTCGCGCGCCGGTCGCACGTGATTAGCGGCAGCTCTCGTTCCGCGGCCGTCGCTGCGATGAGCGCGTCGTAGACGCGGCCGCCGGCGATGCCCGCGGCGGCGAGGCGGCGCGCGAAGCGCCGACGATCCTTCGCCGGGAGTACGTGGCGCGACCCGGTGAAGCGCAACTCGAGGTACTCGGCCGCCAGCCTTGGGTCCACCCTGAATGGTGCCGGGAGCCGCGTCAGCACCGAGTACGCCTCGAGTTCGGCGTGGGCGACGAGGTCATGCGAGCCGTGGAGCGCGTCGAGGGCGGCCTCGTGGTGTGGGTGCCAGGGCGCGAATGCGGCGACTATGGCGCTCGCATCCGGCGTGCTCACCTGCGGATCCGCTCGAGCGTCTCACGCACTATCTCTGGAGGAAGGTTGGGCATTTCGCGGCCTGCCGTCGCCACGAGGTCACCCCGACGGGTCTCGAGGCGCATCGGTGTTGCGGGAACCTCTATCTCCAGAACTCCATCGGCGGCTCGGAGCTCCAGCTCCTGTCCGGCTGAAAGGCCGAGCTCGTCACGAAGCGGCTTCGGGACCACGATGCGGCCGGCAGAGTCGATGGTAGTTCGCATGGCATAAGCGTACCATCAAGAATGCCTCGGGCGGCGAGCGTCAGACCACTCGGCGAAGGCGGCGGCTCATCGCCGCTCCTGACGTCCCGAAGATCCGGCACAGTTGCTGGAAGCAGCCGTCCGGGTCACGCCGCCGCAGCCGCTCGTAGTGGCGCCGCACGAGGTGGGCCGGCATCAGCAGCGCCGCCGCGAACTCGTTCGCCTCGCTCTCCTCCGGCGGATACGCCCTGCGGAGGGACGTCTCGGCATCGGTGGCATCCGCCGGGTCCACGGTGTGCGAGCGGCACCAGACCGCGCCGGCGGTGCGGTGCAGGCACCAGTGCCCCAGCTCGTGTCCGATCGTGAACCTGCGCCGCGGGGGCCAGTCACGAGCCTCGGCGGCGTTCACCCAGATCTCGCCCAGCGACGGCAGCAGCAGGCCGGACAGGCCGCGAGCCTCCGGGAGCTCGGGCACGCCGGGCGCCGTTCGCAGGTCTTCGACGTCGCGCACGTGCAGGCCGAAGCACGAGTCCGCGATGTGCTCGACGGGCACGGGCAGCCTGTCGCCGTCCCAGATCCACCCGGGCACGTCCGCGAGGACGCGCTCGGCTCGCTGTTCGATCGCTGAGGTCACCGCGGTTTCGATCGTACGCGCGTCCAACGGCAGGAGCGAGCCGATCCGCAGCAACGCCGCGGCGACCGCCCGCTCCGCCGCTCCCGACCGGCGCGCCGGGCCGCGCGGCAGGCCCTGGAGCTCGAGGT
>JBOGXT010000411.1:0-2825 GCA_050694635.1 Thermoleophilaceae bacterium | reverse complement strand
GTCCCGGAGGCGCTCGCGGCGCTCCGCGGCTACCGGCCCGGCGGCCGCGACCTCGATCAGGAACACGCGGGCGAGGGCCGGCTCGGCTGCCAGCCAGCGCAGGTAGGCGACGATCCCAGCACGGGTGCGCTCGAGCCACCCCTCGGGCGACGACTGCGCCTCGCGCAGGCGCGCGAGCAGCTCGTCGCTGGCGGCCTCGTAGGCGGCGAGGAAGCAGTCGAGCTTGTCCTTGAAGTGCTCGTAGAAGGTCTTCTTCGAGACCCCGGCGCCGCGCACGATGTCGTCGATCGTCGCGGCGGCGTAGCCCTTGTCGGCCACGGCGCGCCCGACCGCCTCGAGCAGCCGCGCGCGCTGCGACGCCGCGACCACGACTGGGTCCAGTCCGTGGGTGCCGCGCGGCAGGCGGCGGGGGATGTCCCGGGGGGCCGACTCCATTGTGTACGCCCTGGTACATTACTGCGCCATGGATCTGACGCTGTCGCCCTCCGAACAGGCGTTCCGCGACGAGCTGCGGGCGTGGCTATCCGAGAACCACCCCGGCGAGGACCCGCCCGGCGACGACGACGCCTTCGAGCACCGCCGCACCTGGCAGCGCAAGCTCTACGAGGCCGGCTACGCGGGCTTCTCGTGGCCCAAGGAGTACGGTGGCCGCGGCGCGACGCTCGTCGAGCAGGCGCTGTTCGGCGAGGAGATGGCGCGCGCCAAGGCCCCGCCGCCGGTGAACATCCTCGGCATGGTGATGGGCGGCCCCGTCGTGATCACTCACGGCAGCGACGAGCAGAAGGAGCGCTGGCTCAAGCCGATCCTCACCGGCGAGGAGATCTGGTGCCAGGGCTTCTCCGAGCCGGAGTCGGGCTCCGACCTCGCCTCGCTCAAGACCAAGGCCGTCAAGTCGAACGGCGAGTGGCTCGTGACCGGGCAGAAGGTGTGGACCACCTATGCCCACAGGGCCAAGTGGTGCATGCTGGTCGCCCGCACCGACCAGGACGCGCCCAAGCACCAGGGCCTCACCTACTTCATCATGGACATGGAGCAGGACGCCGTGCAGGTCCGGCCGCTCCACCAGATCACGAAGGAGCCGGAGTTCAACGAGCTCTTCATGGAGGAGGCGCGGATCCCGGACGAGAACGTGGTCGGCGGCGTGGGCAACGGCTGGGCGGTGGCGATCACGACGCTGATGAACGAGCGCGCCGGCCTCGGCGCCTCGTCGGCGGCGGGGGTGAGGATCGCGCTAGACGAGCTCAAGCAGCTCGCCGCCGAGCGCGGGGCGGACGAGGACCCGGTGATCCGCCAGAAGCTCGCCCAGCTCACCATCGAGGTCGAGCTGCTGCGGCTCAACTCCTGGCGCGGCCTGACGCAGATCATGAAGCGCGGCGTGCCCGGCCCCGAGGGCTCGCTCCCCAAGTGGCAGTGGGGCGAGATCAACCAGACGTTGACCGAGCTGGCCGTGGAGATCCTCGGCGAGGAGGGCGCCTACTGGGAGTCGCCCTGGACCTACCGGCTGCTGCGATCACGCGCCAACTCGATCGAGGGCGGCACCACGGAGATCCTCAAGAACATCGTCGCCGAGCGAGTGCTCGGCCTGCCGAAGCTGCGATAGGGGAGCGGCCCGAAGCAGCCGGCTGGCCGGCTGCGCAGGGAAAGGAATCAATGAACTTCGACTTCTCAGACGACCAGCACGCCATCAAGCGCACCGCCAAGGAGCTGCTCGCCGAGCGCTTCAAGTCCGAGCACGTGCGCGAGCTGGCCGAGTCCGGCGAGTGGGACGACGCGGCCTGGCGCGAGCTCTGCGAGCTCGGCTGGCCCGGGATCTTCGTCGGCGAGGAGCACGGCGGGCAGGGGCTCGGCACCGTCGAGCTGATCATCCTGATGGAGGAGCTCGGCTACGCGCTGGCGCCGCTGCCGTTCCTCTCGAACGCCGCGGCGGGGCTCGTTCTGGACGCCGCCGGCTCGGACGAGCAGAAGGAGCGCTGGCTGCCGGGCATCGCGTCCGGGGAGGCCCGCGGCACGGTCGGCCTGCTGAAGGACGACGGCGAGGCGAAGCTCGTGCCGGACGCGGACTCGGCCGAGGTGATCCTGCTGCTCGGACACGACGGCGCCCGGATCGTCGAGCGCGGGCAGGCGGAGGTCGAGCCCGTTGCGACGATGGACGCCACGCGGCGCTTCGCGCGGGTACGAGGCGGCGAGGCCGGCGACGCGCTCGACGGGGACCGGATCCCCGGGATCTCACGCGTGGCGGCCGCGGTGGCCGCCGAGCTGACCGGCATCGCCCAGCGCGCGATGGAGATGTCGGTCGAGTACGCGCGCGACCGCAAGCAGTTCGGCCGCCCGATCGGCTCCTACCAGGCGGTCTCGCACCGGTGCGCGCAGATGCTGCTCGAGACCGAGGGCGCCCGCTCGGCGAGCTACTACGCCGCCTGGACGGCGGACTCCGAGCCGGAGACGCTGCCGCTCGCGGCCTGCATGGCGAAGGCGTACGCGTCGGACGCCGGCTGGAGGGTGTGCACGTCGGCGCTCCAGGTGCACGGCGGCATCGGCTTCACCTGGGAGCACGACCTGCACTTCCTCCTGAAGCGGGCCAAGGTGGACGCGCTGCTGTACGGCTCGGCGCGCGAGCACCGCGACGCCGTCGCCGAGCTCTCCACCCCGCGCCGAACTGCCGCTACCGCCGCGTGAGCGCCGCGGCCAGCGGCGACAGCACGCCGTAGTCGTCGCGCTCGGGCGGGCGCTCCCAGTTCACGTCCCTCTGCACCTGCGCGACCACGTGGTGCACCGTGACTCCGGTCAGCTTCTGCAGCCGCCGCGGCAGGTCGAGGCCCATCCAG
>JBOGXT010000410.1:0-3591 GCA_050694635.1 Thermoleophilaceae bacterium | reverse complement strand
CTCCGCTCCCGCGCGAAGCGGTCCAGCACCGCCTCCTCCAGCTGTGGCGACAGCGACGGCGGCGGCACGTCGGCGGGCACGATCCGGTCGAGCAGCCCAGGCAGCGCCTCGAGGCGCCGAGCCTCCGGCCCGCAGTGCGGGCAGCCGGCCAGGTGGCGGCGCATCTCCTCCATCTCGTCCGGGTCGAGCGCGCCCAGGACGTAGCCCCCGAGGAGCGGCCCGTGGGTGGGGCAGTCGCTCACCCGGCCACCTCCATCTCGTCGAGGATCAGCCGCAGGCTGCGCAGGGCATAGGACGTGCGACTCTTCACGGTCCCGAGCGGGATGCCCTTGCGCTCGGCGATCTCACGCAGCGTGAGCCCCCCGTAGTGGGCGAGCCGGATGACCTCGCGGTGCTCGGGGGACAGCCGTGCCAGCGCCGCCGCCACCTGCCACCGGAGCACGGCCTGCTCCAGGGTGCGGTCGAGCTCCGCCGGCGTCTCCGGCTCGGCCAAGGTGGCCATCCCCGGCCGCACGGCCGCGCGCCGGCGCGCGTCCACCACCCGATTGCGCGCGATCGAGTAGAGCCAGGTGCGGACGCTGGCGCGCCGCGGGTCGTAGTCGCCGGCGTGGCGCCATGCCCGCGCGAAGACGTCCTGAACCACCTCCTCGGCCAGCTCGCGGTCGCCGAGCGCGTTGCAGGCGAACCCGAACAGCTGGCCCGCGTAGCGTCTGTAGAGCTCCCGTAGCTCGTCGCCGCTGTCGCCGCGGGGGAGCCGCTCGACGAGCGTGGCATCGCTCGGGGCCATGCAGCAACGCTATACGCGGCGCGAGCCCGGGCGGTTCGGGTCGCCGCCACGTACCTTTCCTCCCGTGCCCCCCGCGACCCTCGGCGACTCGTTCCAGTCGTTCTTCGGCGCCGTCGACGACTTCTTCGCGAACCTGGCCTCGGTCCGGCTGGTGCCGCTGGTCCTCGCGCTGCTCTGCTTCACCGCCTACCTGAGCCTTCGGGCCCGGGCCAGCTTCAACATCCTGCGCGCCGCCTACCCGACCGAGCGCTTCCGCTTCCGCGAGATCTGGGGCTCGTACTTCGCCGGCTACGGCTTCAACGCAGTGATCCCGGCGCGCGGCGGGGACGTCGTGCGGCTCTTCCTGACCAAAACGTCGGTGCCGAACTCGAGCTACCCCGCGGTGGCGGCCAGCTTCGTCACCGAGGTCGGCTTCGACATCGCGATGGGCTCGCTGATCCTGATCTTCGCCTTCACGCAGGGCGTGTTCCCCAAGCCGCCGGACTTCGCGAACCTGAACGCCTTCGACCTCTCGTTCCTGGCGCAGCACCCGCGCTTCACGCTCTTCCTGCTGACCGGGCTCGCGGTCGCCACGCTGGCCGGCTTCGCGCTGCTGAGCGTGCGGGTGAAGGCGTTCTGGGAGCGCGTGAAGCAGGGCTTCACGATCCTGCGCGACCGGCGCCGATACCTGCGCGAGGTGTTCGCCGTGCAGCTCGCCGGCTGGCTGTTCCGGTTCGCCGC
Organism: Thermoleophilaceae bacterium; assembly: GCA_050694635.1. Lineage (GTDB taxonomy): Bacteria > Actinomycetota > Thermoleophilia > Solirubrobacterales > Thermoleophilaceae > JACVRW01. Next base: position 2,084 of record JBOGXT010000410.1, on the reverse strand, counting down.
GTTCTGGGCGCTGCTCGAGGCGTTCAACGTGGGCGGCTCCGTGAAGAACGTGCTGCTCGTGCTGGGCGTGAACGCGGTCTCCGCGGCGGTGCCGTTCACGCCGCAGGGGGCGGGCGTGCAGCAGGCGCTGCTCGTGCAGGTGTTCCGCGGCACCGCGGCGGGCTCGACGGTGGCCGCCTACTCGGTCGGCCAGCAGATCGCGATCGGCGCGCTCACGTTCGGGATCGGGTTCGCGGCGCTCGTCTTCATATTCCGGGTGAGGAGCTTCAAGGAGGTGATCGCGCTGGGCCGCGAGGATCGGGCGGGGGAGCGAGCCCAGCCTTACTAGACTCGTGGCATGTCCTCGGAAGACCCCTTCGGCGGCCTCTTCGGCGATCCGGACGAGCTGCGCCGGCGCATGGCGGAGTTCGCCGAGCAGATGCAGGGCGCCCAGCGCGTCGCCTGGGCCGACAACGCGATCAAGCTGGCCGTCGACATGACCGTCGCCGGTCTTCAGCGCATGAACCTGCAGGGCAACGCCGAGCAGCAGTCGCGCGACCTCCTCCAGGCCATGCGGCTGATGTTCCCCGAGGCCGTAATCCTGGTGCGCGAGGCGCGCGAGGGCTTCGGCACGAGCTAGCCGGGCCACGATATTGTCGCGCCCGTGCGCATCTCCGAGGTGATGACCCAGGGCGTCGTGACCGCCGAGAGCGGCGACAGCCTGCGCCGCGTCGGCGAGCTGATGCGCGACCGCAACGTCGGCTCGGTGGTGATCTGCGACAACGGCCGTCCGGTGGGCGTGATCACCGACCGCGACCTCGCTCTCGCGGTCGTGGCGGACCAGGTCGACGCCGCGGACGTGGCCGGCCCGCACGCCTCGCGGCCACTCGTGACCGGCGAGGTCGAGATGGACATCGAGGAGGCGGTGGCGCTGATGATCCAGCACCGCATCCGCCGCCTGCCGGTAACAGAGGGCGAGTCGCTTGTCGGCATCGTCACCATCGACGACCTCGCGGTGCGCGCCGGCGACCTCCACCAGGCACAGCAGATCACCGCCGAGGTGGCGAAGGCCGCGCTGCCCGAGTTCTACTTCCACCAGCGGGGCGGCTGACCGGATGGCGCCGATGACACCCGACCAGCTCCGGACCCGGCGGCGCGTGGAGAGCCTGATCCGCGTCATGGCCCCGGCCCTGGATCTCGTGCTGGCCGCCGGCGACCGGATCTCACGGGTGGTCGAGCGCGAGGACGCCGAGTACTACCCGCCACGGGTCACACGCGGCGGCGAGAAGACGCCACAGCCCAGGTGAGCACCGAGGACCAGCTCCAGTGGGAGGCCCGTTTCCGCCGCCCAGCCGCCCTAGCGGCATTCGCGGCCGGCCTGCTGCTGCTGGCGGGCACGCTCTTGCTCCAGTCGATGCTCGAGGATCGGCGCGGCGTGGAGGCGCTGGCCGACTTCCTGCTGTCGGTGGCCGATTCGCCGGGCAGCCTGGTCGCCCAGTCGGTCCTGCAGGCCCTGAGCTCCCTCTGCCTGATCTTCGTCTTCTTCTACCTGTTCCGCGCGACCATCCACCGCGTCCCGCAGATCCCGCGCTGGTTCGTGTACCTGATCTTCGTGGGGCCGGCGATATACGCGATCTCCCAGGTGCTGGGCGCCATCGACCGGATCGACGTGGCGGACATGTTCGCCGACCGGGACTACTCGTTCGAGAACCCGGACGAGGCGCGGCTCGAGCGGTGCCCCGCCATCCGCGGCGAGCTCGGCGGCGACTGCGCTCAGGAGCTGCTCCGGGACAACCCGAACCCGCTTTCGATCGGACTCAGCCTGGCCGGGTCGGTGTCGATCGCCTTCATGTACGTGATGGTCCCGCTGCGAGCTCGACGCGCCGGGCTCTTGAGCCCCTTCATGGCGATCCTCGGGGTGATCGCGGGAGTCCTGCTCGTGCTGCAGCTGGTGCCGCTGGTGCCGGTCGTGCTCCAGGCCTTCTGGCTCGGGGCGATCGGAGCGCTGTTCCTCGGCAACTGGCCGGGGGGCCGTGGGCCGGCGTGGGATAGCGGCGAGCCGGATCCCTGGCCGAGCGCGGCCGCGCGGCGCGGCCTGGTGACGC
>JBOGXT010000409.1:0-2431 GCA_050694635.1 Thermoleophilaceae bacterium | reverse complement strand
GCGGCCAGGCCGTCGGCCTTGATCACCGCCGGATAGCCGTCGATCGCGGCCATGCCGTCGTCGACCGACTCGACGACGGCGCAGCCGGCCGTGGCAACCCCGGCGGCGGCCATCACCTCCTTGGCATACGCCTTCGACCCCTCGAGGCGGGCGGCGGCGGCGCTCGGCCCGAAGCACGGCACTCCGGCCGCCACGCATTCGTCCGCCAGCCCGGCCACGAGCGGCGCCTCGGGGCCCACGACCACGAGGTCGACCTGCCGCTCGCGGGCGGCCGCCACGGCGTCGTCGCCGGGCAGGCACTCGACCCCGTCGCCCTCGATCCCCACGTTGCCCGGCGCGGCGAGCACCTCCGGAGCCTGGGGGCTCCGGAGCAGGGTGCGAACCAGGGCGTGCTCGCGCCCTCCACCGCCGATGACCAGGACTCGCTTGGTCACCTACAGCCCTACAGAGCCGCGATGAAGTCGTCGACCGGGATGGCCGAGAGCGTCTCGAGGTGCATCGTGCCGCGCGATCCGAGCTCCATCGACACGCGCGCGACTACCTTCTCGTCGGGGGCCTCGATGATGTTCACGAAGTCGTAGCGGCCGAGCACCGCCCACTGCGCCTTGACGGTCACGCCGAGCTGCTCGATCTCCTTGTTGACCTCGCGGATCCGCGACGGGTTGCTCTTCAGCGTCTGCACGCCCTCGGGCGTCAGGGTGCTCAGCATCACGTATGTGGGCACGGCATCGTCCTTTCGCGGTAGGTCCGAGAGCGGAATCTAGCCTGCCGGCGGGACACTTGGCGCGCGCAGGTAGGATCAGCGCGATGAGGCTCCTCAGCGCCGCCGTGGCGACCGCGACCGTCGCGCTCGCCGCGCCCGCCGCCGGGTCCGCGGCGACCCTGACCGTCGAGCCCGACCAGCGCTGCTACCGCGAGCGGCAGACCGTCTTCCTCATGGCCCAGGGCTACACGCCGAACGGGTTCGTCGACTTCACGCGGGAAGGCCAGCTCGTCGAGCGCCTCCAGGCGGACGCCACCGGGGCGATCTCCGGCAACCTCACTCTGCCCGGCCTCGTACGCGGGCAGCGCCGGCTCACCTACGTGGGCACCGACGCCGCGGACCCCGCCCGCAGGGCCGAGGTCACCCTGCTCGCCTCGGCAACGGACGTTCGGGTAAGGCCCGCGAGCGGCGCGTCCAACCGGCGGCTCACGATCAAAGGCCGGGGCTTCTTCTTCGGTGGCCGGACCGTGTGGGCGCACGTGAGGCGCGTCGGCCGGCGAGGCGGCCCTCCGGCGCGGGCGCGCACGGTCAGGATCGGCCGCGTCAGGGGCGCCTGCATGAAGGTGGCGGCGAGGAGACGGCTCTTCCGGCGAAGCACGGCGCCGGGCCGCTACCGCGTCCAGTTCGACACGTTCCGCCGCTACCGGCCGCGGCGCGCCGTCGAGTACGACGACCTGTTCGTCAAGATCCTCAGCCGGGCCAGCGCACCCTGAGCGCGAACGGACCCGCCCCGGTGCGGCGGCGGACCGTGAGCTTCACGTACTCGACCGGCCGGCGGCGGCACCACTCGACGCCGAAGCCGCCGCCTGAGCGCAGGACGCGGCCCGCCGCGAACCCGCCGGTCTCGGCCTCGACCGAGTACGAGGCTCCCGCGGGCGCCGCCAGGCGCAGCGTGACGCTCCCGTCCAGCTTCAGGCGGATCCGGAACGCCCGCTTGGCGCGGCCGCGGCCGAGCCGGCCGCGGAACGTCCGCGAGCGGGGCCCGGTCCAGGGGTCGAGCACGTCGCGGCGGATCGCCTCGAACTCGAGCGGGCCGGGACGCATCAGCTCGTTGTAGTACCAGGGCACGGCGGGGTAGTGCAGGTGCGCGTAGCCGTCGGCGAAGCCCTCGCCGGGGTCGTCGCGGTAGTGCCTGCCCTGGTTGCCCGGGAACAGGAGCCCCTGGTGCACATAGGTGCAGACGCGGGTGGCGCTGGCCCAGTGCTTCGGACCCCAGTCGAGGGCGTCCCATGGATTGTTCGAGCGCCAGCTCGCGATGTGGTGGCCGTACTCGTGGGTGAGCGGGTACTCCACCGGGATGCCCTGGACCGACTCGCCCGGCACGAACATGCGGCTCTCGCCGATCGAGTAGCAGGCGACCACGCCCGCGTCGCCGCCGCAGAGCCGCTGGATCTCGGCCGGCGCTCCGACGTACACGCGCAGGCCGCTCAGCTCCGGGCCGTGGAGACGGGAGGCCAGGAAATCGACGACGCCTTGATCGGCCGCCGGATCGAAGCGATACGAGGGCGAGCTCTCGATCTCGACGCGGTGGCCGTCGTCCGTGGAGTACATCCGGGCGTGGGAGTTGGCGCTGGCGATGCGCGCGACGCGCGGAGCGCGACCGGGGAACACGGCGTCGTGGACCTCGTGGAGCCCGGCCGCGGCCACGGGCGCGCCCGGGTCGGGGAC
>JBOGXT010000408.1:0-2330 GCA_050694635.1 Thermoleophilaceae bacterium | reverse complement strand
GGCCGGGTGAGCCGGCTCGGCCGGGTGGGGGCGGTGGCCGCGAGCCGGCGGATCGCCCGCCGGGCGCGGCGGCGCTCCTCCTCGGTGTACTCGGCGAAGTCCTTGTCGTGCAGCAGCTCGACCTCCGACCAGGCCGAGGGCACGACTTCGAAGTCCGGCGTCGGCACCCCGCGAGGGTCCGGCAGGGCGCTTCGGGGCAGCGCCAGCTGGATAGCCTCGGCGAGGCCCGGCGGCACCTTGGACGGAGGCGGGCTCGGCAAAGCGAACCACTCCGCGAAGGCGGCGTCGAAGGCGGCGAAGTCGTCGTGACGCGAGCAGAGCGTCGTCCGCAGGGCGAAGTAGGCAGCCTCACGGTCGCTCGGATCGATCGCGGATAGGGCGAGATGGGCCGCCAGCAGCTCGCCTACCCCCAGCCGGACACCGGCCGCTCGCATCGAGGCGGCGAGCAGGGTCAGCCGGCCGGTCAGCCGTGCGCCGAGCCGCTCACGCACCTTGGAGCACCCCGCGATCGCGCACCGTCTCGATGTCCTCGCGCACCTTGAGGACCACGCCGAGGGTCGACTCGAGGTCGGCGTCCTCGAGCGCGAGCAGCGCCTGCGCCCAGGCGATCGTCTCCCCGACCCCCGGCAGCTTGTAGAGCTCCTCGCCGCGCAGGCGGGCCACCGCCCCGCAGACCCGCTCGGCGATCGCGTCCGGCACGCCGGGCAGGCGGGCCCGCACGATCTCGGCCTCCCGCTCCGGCGCGGGGTAGTCGATCCAGTGGTAGAGGCAGCGCCGCTTCAGCGCGTCGTGCAGCTCGCGCGTGCGGTTCGAGGTGATCGCCACCAGCGGGCGGCGCTCGGCCGTGACCGTGCCGAGCTCGGGGATCGAGACCTGGAAGTCGGACAGGAACTCGAGCAGGAAGGCCTCGAACTCGTCGTCGGCGCGGTCGATCTCGTCGATCAGGAGCACGACCGGCTCGCTCGCCTGGAGCGCGTCGAGGAGCGGCCGGCGCAGCAGGAACCGCTCCGAGTAGAGCGATCCGGCCGCCGGTGAGCCCTCCGCACGCAGGTGCAGCAGCTGGCGGGGGTAGTCCCAGTCGTAGAGCGCATGGTGGAGATCGATGCCCTCGTGGCACTGGAGCCGGATGAGGCGTGCCCCGGTCGCGCCCGAGAGCGCCTTGGCGACCTCGGTCTTGCCCACGCCCGCCTCGCCCTCGACCAGCAGCGGCTGCTCGAGAGTGGCCGCCAGATAGACGGCGACGGAGAGGCCCCGGTCGGCGAGGTAGCGCTCGCCAGCCAGGGCCTCCCTGACGGCTTCGGGGTTGTCGAAGCTCACGCCTCCGACGCCGCCTCCAGCGCTCGCCGCGCGAGCACACGCGCCAGGTGGCGCTTGTAGTCGGCCGTCGCGTTCAGGTCAGCGGGCGGGTTGGTGCCCTCGGCCGCCTGCTCGGCCGCACGGCCGATCGCATCGGCATCGAGGCCCCCTCCGCGGAGCGCCTCCTCGGCCGCGCCGGCGCGCAGCGGCGTCGGGCCCATGTGCGTGAGCCCGATCCGCACGTCCTCGCACGAGCCGTCGGGGGCCCTCTTGACCAGCGCGCCCACGGCCACCATCGCCCAGTCCTCCTTGCGACGGTTGAACTTCTCGTAGCCGAACCCGTAGCCGTCGAGCGCCGGCAGCCGCACCGAGGTGAGGATCTCGCCGTCGGCGACCGCTGTGGTCAGGAAGTCCTGGAACAGATCGTGCGCCGCGACCTCGCGCTCGCCGCTCTCGCCGCGCACCGTGACCGACCCCTCGGCCGCCAGCAGGATCGCCGGCAGGTCGGAGGCCGGGTCGCCGTGCGCGAGCGAGCCGCCGATCGTCCCGCGATAGCGCACCTGCGGGTCGGCGATCAGGCCGGCGGCTTCCGACGCCAGCCCGAGCCCGGCTTCCGACACGGCGTAGTGCGTCGTCATGGCGCCGATCCGCCAGTCGCCGTTCTCGCGCTCGATCCCGGTCAGGCCGGGCACGCGCCGGAGGTCGACGAGCAGCGACGGCGCCGCCAGGCGCAGCTTCATCAGCGGCAGCAGCGAGTGCCCGCCGGCCAGCACCTTGGCGTCCTCGCCGCCGGCCCGCAGCGCGCTCAGCGCCTCGTCGAGCGACTCGGGCGCCACGTAGTCGAACTCGGCGGGGATCACAGCCCACCTCCCTCGCTCGGGCTCGTCGGTCCGGAGCCGGCGCTGCCGCTCCCGTGGCCGTCCCAGCTGCCGCCCTGCTTGCCGGGGTCGTGCTCCACTTCGCCCTCGACCGGCCCTGCCTCGTTGATCGCCGACCAGATGCGCTGCGGGCTGAACGGCATGTCGACGTACGTC
>JBOGXT010000407.1:0-2261 GCA_050694635.1 Thermoleophilaceae bacterium | reverse complement strand
GCCGAGACCGACGCCGATGGCCGCCCACAGCGCGGCCGCGGCCACGCCTCCCGCGATCATGAGCGCGTAGTCGCCGCCGTCGAGCTGCACGTCGATCCCGCGCGCCCGAAGCGCTGCGGTACCGACTCCAGCCGCGAGCGCAGAGGCTACGAGGCCGAACCCGGCCCCGATGAGCGTGCTCACCCAGATTTTCGCCGCGAGGACACGACCACGTGTCGGGCTGACGAGAAACGTCGGGCGGATCGTCCCGTGGCGGATCTCGGTCGTGATCGACAACGCGCCGAACAGCGCAGCGAACAAGACGGCAAGGAACTCGCCCCGGCCAAACACCATCAGCTGCGCCGAGGTGTCGGCGAGTCTCTCAGCAGGAAGGCCGAAGCCGTGGAGGAGCTCGGCGATGAGAACGAGCCCGACCAGTCCGGAAAAGAGGCCCAGACCGGTCCGGGTCGAGCGCTGCTTGAGGAGCTCGGCGAGAAGCAGGGGACTCACGACGCCCCCCCGGTCAGCTCGAGGTAGGTGTCCTCGAGCGTTCGTCCTCCCGCGGTGAGCTCGTCGAGCCGCCCACCGGCTATCAGGCGTCCGCGGTCGATGATGATGACTTGGTCGACGGTCAGCGCGGCCTCGGCCAGCATGTGGCTCGCGACGAGCACCGTGCGCCCCTGCTCCGCCAACCGTCGCAGAAAGTGCCGCAACCAATGGACGCCTGCGGGATCGAGCCCGTTGGCGGGTTCGTCAAGCACGAGCAACTCGGGGTCTCCGAGCAGCGCGGCCGCCAGTCCGAGCCGCTGCCGCATCCCCAGCGAGTACGTCTTGACGCGCCGGGCGGCGGCGGCGTCGAGCCCGACGAGCGCCAGTACCTCCTCGATGCGGCTCGACGGGATCTCCGCCGCGAGCGCAAGCGCGCGCAAATGGTCGCGCCCCGAACGTCCGGGGTGAAAGTCGTTCGACTCGAGCACCGCGCCGACTCGACGCGCCGGGTGGTCGAGGTCTTTATAGCGGCGGCCGGAGAGGCGAGTGACAGGCGTGGACCTCGTTGCGTGGGCGCTTGAAAAGCGCGTCGCCGCGCCAAGCAGACGGCGGTCGATGTGGAGTGGGTTCACGCAGACGTGACGCGCTTGGCCGAGCTAGATCTTGTTCCCGGCTATGGCCTCATATACGACATCGGATGCTTTCATGGCCTGTCCGACGAGGGCCGCCGTATGTGCGCTAAGGCGCTCCGCGATCTCGCAGGGTCATCGGCGCACCTCCTGGTGATGGGGTTCGCCCCCGGGCGGCGCGGACCCATTCCGCGCGGCATCAATGAGGGTGAGGTGGTAACGCTGTTCGGTGATGCTTGGAACCTCGTGGACGTGAGCGCGCACGATCCCGCCGAGCTGCCGTTCTTTCTGCGTAAGGCCCGTCCCACTTGGTATCACCTTGTTAGGAGCCAGAAGCCGTGAATCCGTTGCTCTCCCAAAAGCTGCGCTGGCGGCGGAATCTGATGCGCGGTCGCATCGTGAGGCTTCTAGTGCCTCTTACTGCCCTGCGACTCAAGCTCACGCGCAAGGTTGAGAGCCCCCATGAGCAGGCGCACACGGCAAGTGCCGGCTCACGATCCCGCCGGGGTGGGCTTGCCGTCGCGATCGTGGGCGCGGGCCAAGCGGGCTTGGCGCTTGGCTACTACCTCAAGCACTACGGCATTGAATTCGTCATCCTCGAGGGCGCTCCCGAGGTGGGCCACTCGTGGCAAAGCCGGTGGGACTCACTTCGCCTCTTCACGCCCAGGCGCTTCAGTGCCCTCCCGGATCTCGTGTTCCCCGGGTGACCCTGATGGTTTCCCAAACAAAGAAGAGGTCCCCGCCTATCTGGCTAGTTACGTGGAGACCTTTGGTCTTCCGGTAGAGGTCGGTACTCGCATCAACTCTGTCAGTCCCCAAAATGGGTCTTACGTTTTGGAAGCGCCGGGCGGTCGCTACGAGGCGCGTCAGGTTGTCATTGCAACGGGCGGCTATCACCGCCCCTTCATACCGAGCCATTCGACGCGGCTGGACGACAGCGTCTTTCAGATCCACACCGCTGAATACAGGAATCCGGCGCAGATTCCCCCGGGAGACGTCTTGGTTGTTGGTGCCGGCAACTCAGGCGCGCAGATCGCCGAGGAGCTGTCGGCTACCCGTCGCGTCTACCTTTCTGTGGGGACATGGCTCGCGAGTTCTCCCCGGCGGGTGTTGGGGCGAGACCTTTTCTGGTGGGTGGAGCGCCTCGGGATTTGGGCAGTCTCC
>JBOGXT010000406.1:0-1797 GCA_050694635.1 Thermoleophilaceae bacterium | reverse complement strand
CCGCAGGGAGGAGAGGGGTGATGGCGAGGGGCGAACGCTGGAGGGCGTGGCTACCCGAGAGCTGGGATGGACGCCGGCGGGTGAGCGTGGCGCTGGACGTCGACGGTGAGGGGACCTGGGTGCTGGCGACGCTCGAGCTGGAGGAGCCCTTCCGCGATTACCCGATCGCGGTGCTGCGGCTCCGGAGCTACCACTCCAGGGGCGAGGTGCTTCGCGTCTCCATCGCCGGCGGGCGGATCACGGAGTTCGGGCTCCCGGAGCTCATGGAGGCGTTCATCGAGGAGTACCGGCGGACGATGCTGACCGCCCCCTTCGCCCCCAAAAACGCGCGGTGAGCGCCCAGGGCCCGGTCCTGGCCACCTTCCGAGGCTCGTTGGCGAGCAGCGGCAAGTGGCTGGGCCTGGGGGACGCCGGCGACTCCACGGCGCGCTTCGACCTGGTCGTGGCCGACCTGCCCGAGGTGGTGAAGCTGGCCGCGCATGGCCAGGAGGAGCTGGAGTTCGTCGTGCGCCACGTGAAGGAGTGCGAAGGGAAGGTCGCGAGCGAGTAGACTTCGAGGAGATCCTTGCCAGGGACCTGCCCGGTCGGCGCCCCGGCGAAGGCGCCCCGTCGGAGCGGCTCTCCGCTACGGCCTTGCGGCCGGCCCCTCTTCCTGACATCGTCCCCGCTCGTCCATGCATCCATGCATATAGCGGGAAGGGGGTGAGCAGGTGAAACGCAGCCGCAAGGGATCCACCAAGCGCAGCGCGAAGAAGCCGATCCGTAAGCCCGTCAAGAAGCAGAAGCCCGCGCTCGATCTCGAGTCCAGCTCCGAGAGCTAGAGCCCACCACCCTCACCCTCGCGACGCCCGCTGACGGCCGAACGTCCTTCCTCGGCCGCGGCGGGCGTCGTCGTGTCTTCTCCTCTGACCACCAGAGGCGCCGCCGGCGATGACGAAACGGCATCGCGCATCCATGCCGAATCGGCATAGCGCCGGCCGCGGCCGCCCGAACGGAGGTCCTCCCGAATGGCCCTGCGCAATACCTACTCGCCCACGACCAAGGCCACGGTCCTCGCGGTCCTCGCCAGCAACGGCGGCAACGTCAAGCGCACCGTCCGCGAGCTCGCCGCGCAGAACATCGACGTCCCGCGCTCCACCGTCCGCGACTGGGCTCGCGACCCCGAGAGCGTGGCGCCCGAGGAGCTGCGCGCGCAGGCCGCCGATCAGCTGGGCGCGATGCTCGAGATCGGCACCGCCAAGTACGCGCTGCTGCTGGTCCACGACGAGTTCATCGCGCACCTAGCGGCGCGCTCACCGCAGCACGTGGCCACCAACTTCGGGATCCTCTTCGACAAGCACCGCCTGCTCTTCGGCAAGCCCACGCAGATCCTGGGCGGCGAGCCCTGGGTGAAGCTCCTCGAGGAGCTGCGCGCCGGCGTGAAGCCCGCGCCGCCGACGTCGCCGTGAAGGTCGAGCTCCCCGAGCTCTTTCCCGACCTGGTGGCGATGAACGACACCGAGACGCGCATGCTGCGCGGGCTGCTCGAGGCCTCGCGCCACCGCGGCTGGCTGACCTATCACGCCTTCGACCACCGCCTGCGCTGCCGCAACTGCGGCGAGTCGCAGCCCATCCCGCCGCGCGGCCGCGGCTTCCCCGACCTGGTGATGGCCAAGGCCCCGCGGCTGGTGGTGCGCGAGCTCAAGACGCAGAGCGGGCGCGTTTCGCCCGAGCAGCGGCGCTGGATCGATGAGCTGCGCAACTGCGGCGTCGACGCCGACGTCGCGCGGCCCGCCGACCTGGTGGCGCTGTACGACGT
>JBOGXT010000405.1:0-3934 GCA_050694635.1 Thermoleophilaceae bacterium | reverse complement strand
GAGCGGGCGCGGGCTCCACCGGGGCGGGGGCGGGCGCGGGCTCGACCGGAACGGGGGCTGGCTCGACGGGCGCCGGCTCGACCGGCACCGGAGCGGCCTCGGTCGGCACGGGCGCGGCCTCCACCGGCACCGGCGCATCCGTCGGCACCGCCACCGCCTCCGTCGACAACGGAGCCGCCTCGGTCGGCACCGGCGCCGCTGCGTCCACCATCGCCTCGGGAGTTCCGGGCGGTGCGGTCGGCGTCGTCGGGCCCACCGCGGCCATCGCCGCCGCCTCCCGCGCCTCCAGCGACTCCTTCGACCCCGCGCCGCCTGAGCCGCTCGACGTGGCCGTGGTCGCAGCGGGCCGGGTCGTGCTGGTCCGGCCCGGCCTCGAGGTTCCAGCGGTCGTGCTGGCCTTCGCGGTGCTCGGCGCCGCGCCCGGGATCGTGGCGCCGTTCAGGTACCCGCGCGGGTCCTGCGCCTGTCCGTTCACCCGTGTCTCGAAGTGGAGATGCGGTCCGGTGCAGCTTCCGGTGCAGCCCACATGGCCGATCACCTGACCCTGCTGCACCTGGGCACCCTGGCTCGTCGCGAAGCGCGAAAGGTGCGCGTAGCACGTGGAGAACTGGTTCGTGTGGGTGATGCAGACGATGTTCCCGTAGCCGCTCTGCGTGCCCGCCAAGGTCACGCTCCCGCACGCCGCCGCCCGCACGGCGGTCCCGGTGGGCGTCGCGATGTCGACGCCGTCGTGGTTGCGACCCCCGCGCGGCCCATACTCCGACGTCACCGTTCCGTTGACAGGCGTGGAGACCGTCGAGCCACAGGCGCCGCTCACGGGTGTGGCGCCCTCGAGGCCTCCGCCGGCCGACGGGGTGTCGCTCTGACCGCCCGCCGGCGACTCGCTCGCCTCGCCGCCGCCCACCGGGGCGCCCGTCTCGACCGGACCACCGGCCGAGTCGCCGAGTAGCCCGGAATCCTGGACGGCGCCCGCCTGGGCGTCGATCCGCCGGCCGGCGGCCTGAAGCCTCTGCTCGATCCGCTCCTTGACCTCCGGCCCCACGTTCGATCCCCCGATGGCCGAGCCGCTCTCGAACAGCGCCGCCCAGGTGGCGGGGCCGACGATGCCGTCGACCTCCAGGCCGGCGCGGGTCTGGTACTGGCGCACCGCGGCGTCGGTCTGGGCGCCGAAGACGCCGTCGGCGGTCAACTGGAGCGCCTTCTGGACGTGAGCAACCAGCTCGCCCTGGCTGCCGTACCGGAGCGGGAGGCCGCCGTCCCGGACCTCGATGGCCCGCGCCGAGGAGGTCTCCGCGGCCACCTCGGCCTGGACGTCGCCGGCGGAGAGCTGGGCCATCGCCGTCGGTGCACCGGGGCCCGCCATCGTGGCGGCCGCCGCGGCGGCGGAGAGGCCCTTGCGCCGCTTGTGCTCGCGGTGCGCGCGGGGTGCGAGGGCACGCCGCAGGCGCGAGCGCGCGAGCGACCGCTGCCAGAGCTCAGGTGTTGATAGGTCCCGGTGGGCGGGCGTCATCCGTCATGTCCCCTTCCTTTCGGGCCTACGGGGTTAGCTGACGGGCTCGCGCTGGAAGATGCGCTATGCGGAGATCGGCTCCGCGATTCGCCCCCGGCGGCCGGGCAGGCCGCCTCTGGGTCCCCCGTTCCCCGCGCCAGGGCGACACAGGGACTCGGCGCTTGACTTCAAACCATCCGCAACAGCCCCGGACAGGGAAAGTTGCGCCCGGCCAGCGTAGCGGATGTGCGAGACGCCGCCTAGGACTCGGCCCCGCGCCAGTCCCCGCCGTGGGACCGCTGCTTGGGCAGCATGTTGGCGAGGAAGCCCAGGCCGAGGCCGTAGAGCAGCAGCGCCAGGATCGTCGGAACGCCGCGAATCACCCAGGCGTCCTTCGAGTCGACGAGGTCGACGAAGGGGCCCAGGAGCACGTCGTTGACGTCGTCGATGACCTCCCGGAAGCCGCTGTGTGCCGCCTCGCGGGCGGCCTCGTCGCTGGAGGTACGGGCGATCGGGGCGGGATCCTCGGATCTCCCCTCGAGCTCGTTGGTGAGCGCCTGCTGCTGCGTCTTCGAGCCGCGGTCGAGCTCATCGACGGCGAAGAACGCGAAGCCGAACAGGACGAAGCCCGACATCACGATGGCCACGAGCCTTATGACCGATCCCATCGCGGGCTAGTATCGGCAGCCGCGTGCGGATCCTGACCTTTGCCCGGTGCTCTTGCACGGATGGCTGACGCCCGCGAGACACTGGTGGAGGAGCTACGCCGGCACGCCCTCGTCATCGGCGAGGTGACGCTGACGAGCGGCCGCGCCGCGCAGTACTACGTCGACGCCAAGCGGGCCATCCTCCAGCCGGCCGGCTTTGCGGCGCTCGGCGAGCTGGTGCGGGCCGAGGCCGAGCGCGCAGGAGCCACCGCCGTCGGAGGCATGACGATGGGCGCGGACCCTGTGGCCTGCGCCGCGCTCGCGGCGGGGGCGCCCGTGAAGGCGTTCTTCGTGCGCAAGGACCGCAAGCAGCACGGGCTGCAGCGCTGGGTGGAGGGTCCGCCGCTCCGGCCCGGCGAGCGCTGCCTGATCGTGGAGGACGTGGTCACCACCGGCGGCTCGACCGTGCAGGCGATCGAGCGCGTGCGCGAGGAGGGCTTCGAGATCGTCGGCGTGACGAGCGTGCTCGACCGTCTGGCGGGCGGAGCGGAGGCAATCGAGGCCGCTGCGAACGGCGCCGCGTACCGGCCGCTCACGACGATCGACGACGTCTACCCGGATCGCCCCGACCGCTCCTAGCCGGCCGGAGCAGACTCAGGACAGCTGGATGTCGCCGGTGATGACGATCTCCCTGTCGACCCCCTGGACGGTCACGGTCGCCCGCGCGGGAAGCGCCTCCGTCCCCTGGAGCTCACCCGCGTCGAGGCGCTCCCTCACCCCGAGCTCGATCTCCCGCTGAGCGGTAACCCCGAGCTTCTTGAGAAAGCGCCGCACGGACAGGTTGAAGACCTCTTCGTCCATGCGTGTCCTTATACCCCTTGGCGCAGCGGGTTGGCGGCCGGCGTGGGCTGCTGTACGTTGGCCCCACTGGCCCCCGCCCCACTGCTCGCATGGACTTTCTCATTCTCGGCCCGCTCGAGGCCCTCGACGGGGGCCGTGTGGTCAGGCTGGGCGGCAACAGGCAGCGAGCGCTGCTCGCCGTGTTCCTGTTGCACGCCAACGAGACGCTCAGCACCGACCGTCTGATCGACGAGCTGTGGGGGGAGCGTCCGCCGGCCACCGCCGCCAAGTCCGTCCAGGTGTCGATCTCGCGGCTGCGGAAGGTGCTCGCGGGTGCCAAGGGCGACGGTTCGGCCGGCGCTGTGCTGACGCGCGAGCGCGGCTACGTGCTGGAGCTCGATCCCGAGCGTCTCGATGCGCGCCGCTTCGAGCGGCTGGTCGCCGAGGGCAGGGGCGAGTTGGCGGCGGCCCGCCCGAAGCCCGCCGCTTCGGTGCTCGAGCAGGCGCTGTCGCTGTGGCGTGGCCCGGTGCTGGCGGACCTCGCCTACGAGCCGTTCGCGCAGCGCGAGATCGCCCGGCTCGACGATCTGCGCGTCGCGGCGCTCGAGCGGCTGGTCGAGGCGAAGCTGGCGCTGGGCGCCCATTCCGAGGTGGTGGGGCGGCTGGAGGCGCTGATCGGCGAGCACCCCTACCGGGAGGGCCTGCGGGCGCAGCTGATGCTGGCCCTGTACCGCTCGGACCGCCAGGCCGAAGCGCTGCAGGCCTACCAGGACGCGCGCACGACGCTGGTCGAGGAGCTGGGCATCGAGCCGGGCGAGCGGCTGCGCGAGCTCGAAGGGGCGATACTCGCGCAGGACCCGCAACTACACCTGGTGGTGGAGCGGCCGGCGCCAGGCCGGCCTGCGGTGGAGACCCCGCGCGGCGCGTTCGTGGGGCGCGAGCGCGAGCTGGCCGAGCT
>JBOGXT010000404.1:0-3263 GCA_050694635.1 Thermoleophilaceae bacterium | reverse complement strand
GGTGGGGGCGGGCGGGAGGCCGACCCGTCGGCGGGGGCGGACGACGAGCGCCGGGCGAAGGCACTCGCCGCCGTCGACCGGCTGAGCCTCCGCCAGCAGGTCGGCCAGCTGATCGTCTCGAGCTTCCCGGACCGCTCGCCCCCCGACTACATCCGGCGCCGGCTGCGGGCGCGCGAGACGGCCGGCGTGATCCTGTTCGGCTTCAACGCCGGCCCGCCGGGCGAGTGGCGCCGGCTCACCCGCTCGCTTCAGCGCCACGCCGGCGGCGACGCGCTCGTCATGGTCGACCAGGAGGGCGGCGAGATCCGCACCGTGAGCTGGGCCGGCCCGGCCGCCGGTCAGCCGCTGCAGGGCGATCCCGACGCGGTCCGCGGAAGCGCCCGCGCGGCCGCTCGGCAGCTGGCGCGTGCGGGCGTGAACGTCAACCTGGCGCCGGTGGCGGACGTGCCCGCCGGCGCCGCTCCTGTGATGGGCTCCCGAGCCTTCGGCGGGGGCGCGAGCGGGATCGCCGCGCGCACGCGGGCGTCGATCGAGGGGATGCGAGCGGCCGGAGTGGCCGCCACCGCGAAGCACTTTCCCGGCCTCGGCCGGGCGCGGGTCAACACCGACGACGGCTCGGCCACCGTGACCGGTGGCCTCACCGGCGACCTCGAGCCATTTCGGGCCGCGGTCGCGGCCGGCGCCCCGCTGGTCATGCTCTCGCACGCCCTCTACCCGGCCCTGGACCGGGACCGGATCGCGTCCCAGTCGCCCCGCATCGTCGCCGGTCTGCTGCGCGAGCGGCTCGGCTATGACGGGGTGATCGTGACGGACAGCATCGAGGCGCAGGCGGTCCTCGACAGGTCGGGCGTGGCAAGGGCGGCGGAGCGTTCGCTGTCGGCCGGGGCGGACCTGATCCTCACGACGGGGAGCGCGAGCTGGACCCAGATCCACCCCTGGCTGCTGCGCAGGGCGCGTGCGTCGCCGGCCTTCCGCCAACGGATACGCAAATCCGCGGCGCGTGTGATCGGATTGAAAGCGCGCCTGGCCGCAAGCACTCGGCTCGGCCGAGTGCGCGCGGATTGACTACTCGACTGAGGCTCGGGCGGCGGCCCGCTCCATCAACTCGCGATGCGCGAAGCGCTCGCGGCCCCGGCGCCGCTCCCAGGTGTCGTCCGGCCCGAGCTCCCATGCGAAGGTGTCGTCCGCCAGGCAGCGCTCCAGCGTGTCCTCGACCTCGCTGCGCAGCGCCGGGTCCTCGATCGGGGCCAGCAGCTCGACGCGTGTGTCGAGGTTGCGCGGCATGAGGTCGGCCGACCCCATCCAGTACTCCCGCTCGCCGCCGCGCCAGAACCCGTACAGGCGCGAGTGCTCGAGGAAGCGCCCGACCACCGAGACGACCCGGATGTTCTCCGACACGCCCGGCACACCCGCGCGCAGGCAGCAGATCCCGCGCATGTTCAGATCCACGCGCACACCCGCCTGCGAGGCCTCGTAGAGCGCCCCGATGCAGCGGGCGTCGACGAGCGAGTTGAGCTTGAGGATGATGCGCGCCTCGTCGCCCGCCAGGTGCGCCTCGATCGTGCGGCGCACCTGGTCGAGGAACCAGTCGCGCATGTCGTCGGGCGCCGTCACGATCTTCCGGTAGCTCGGCGACCGGGCGGCGCCGGTCAGGGCGTTGAACAGCTCGGCGACGTCCGCGGCGATCTGGCGGTCGGTGGTGAACAGCCCGAGGTCCTCGTACAGGCGGGCCGTCTTGGCGTGGTAGTTGCCGGTCCCGATGTGCACGTAGTGGCGCGCGCCGGAGCCCTCGCGGCGCACCACCAGCAGCGCCTTGGCGTGGGTCTTCAGGCCCGGCAGCCCGTGCACCACGTGCGCGCCGGCCTCCTCGAGCGCGCGCGCCCAGCCGATGTTGCGCCGCTCGTCGAAGCGCGCCTTCAGCTCAACCAGGCAGACCGCCTGCTTGCCCCGCTCGGCCGCCTCGATCAGGGCGGGCACGAGCGCCGAGTCGTCCGAAGTGCGGTACACGGTGATCTTGATCGCGAGCACGTCGGGGTCGGCCACCGCCTGCTGCACGAGGCGCTCGACGCTGGTGGCGAACGAGTCGTAGGGATGGTGCACCAGCAGGTCGTTCGCGCGCATGGCGGCGAGCACGTCCGCCTTGGCGCCGTCGCGGTCGGCGAGGGCCGGCTGGGTGACCGGGGTCCAGGGCGGGTCGCGCAGCTCGCGGTGGCCCTCCACCTCGTGGATCGCCCAGAGGTCCTCGAGGTCGAGCAGCCCCTCGGCGTCGATCACCTGCTCCTCGTCGATCGTGAGCTGCTCGACGAGGTAGCTGCGCATGTCGGGGTCCATCGAGGACGAGACCTCGAGCCGCACGACCTCGCCAAAGCGCCGTCGGCGCAGCTCGTCCTCGACCGCGCGCAGCAGGTCGTCGGCCTCGTCCGAGACGGTGAAGTCGGCGTCGCGCGTGACCCGGAAGTAGTCGTGGCGCAGGACCTCCATGCCTGGGAAGAGCTGGTCGAGATGGCGCGCGATCACCGCCTCGAGCGGCACGAACACGCCCCCGCCGAGCGGGACGAAGCGCGGCAACACCTCCTTCGGCACCTTTACGCGCGCGAACGTCTCCGTGCCCGACACGGGGTCGCGCAGCCAGACGGCCAGCGAGAGCGACAGGTTCGAGATGTAGGGGAAGGGCCGGCCGGGACCGACCGCGAGCGGCGTCAGGACCGGGAAGATCTGCTCCGAGAACTGCCGGTCGATCGCCTCGAGCTCGCCGCTGTCGCAGCCCTGGCAGTCGATCACCCGGATGCCGTGCTCGGCCAGCGCGGGGCGGATGTGCTCCTCCCACTGCGACGAATGGCGCCGGCCGAGCTCACGCGTGCGCTCGGCGATGCGCTCGATCGTCTCGCCGGGTGAGAGCCCATCGGGCCCGCGTGCGTCGATGCCGGCGTCGACCTGGTCGTGCAGGCCCGCGACCCGCACCATGAAGAACTCGTCCAGGTTGTTGGCGTAGATCGCGAGGAACTTGACCCGCTCGAGCAGCGGCGTCGCCTCGTCCTCGGCCAGCTCCAGCACGCGCTCGTTGAACTGCAGCCACGACAGCTCCCTGTTGGTGTAGAGCTCGGGGGAGTCGAGCGCCGGAACCTCGACCGGTGCGGTGACGGCCTCCATCAGCCTCTATGGTGGCGCATCGTGCTTTGGCTGTTGCGGCATGGGGATGCGAAGGACGGCTCGCCCGACGCCGAGCGCCCGCTGACGGAGAAGGGGCGCGAGCAGGCCCGGGC
>JBOGXT010000403.1:0-2739 GCA_050694635.1 Thermoleophilaceae bacterium | reverse complement strand
CCGCAGCTCGGAGGCGATCTTGCCGACGGTGGCCGCCTGCTCGCCGGTCACGAGCGTTATGCCGACCCCACGGCGTCCGGCACGCCCGGTCCGGCCGACGCGGTGGACATAGGCGTCGCGGTCCTCGGGCGCGTCGAAGTTGATCACGTGGGTCACGTCGTCGACGTCGATGCCGCGCGCGGCGACGTCGGTGGCCACGAGCGTGTCGGTGGCGCCCCTGTGGAAGCGGCTCAGGGCCTTCTCGCGCTGGGCCTGGCTGCGGTTGCCGTGGATCGCGAGGGCGCTCACCCCGTGCCTCGAGAGGCGCTTGACGAGCCGGTCGGCTCCGCGCTTGGTGCGCACGAACACGAGCGTGCGGCCACGCTCCTCGCCGGCCAGCTGGCGCACCAGCGAGTCGAGCTTGTCCTCGTGCGCCACGGCGAGGAAGCGGTGCTCGACCCTGCCGCGCGCCCGCTCAGTGGCCCGTTCCTCGTAGCGGCGGGCGTGGCGGGTGTAGGCGGCGGCGATGCGGCCCGCCTCGCCCTCGAGCGTGGCCGAGAGGAACAGGGTCTGCCGGTCGGAAGGCGTCTGGGACACGATGCGGTCGACAGCGGGCCGGAAGCCCATGTCGAGCATCCGGTCGGCCTCGTCGAGCACGAGCACGCGCACCCGGTCGAGGCGCACGGCGCCGCGGTCGATCAGGTCCTCGAGGCGGCCCGGCGTGGCCACCAGGACGTGCGCCCGGCGCGCCAGCTTGCTCTGGCGCTCGATCCCGGCTCCGCCGTAGACGGCGGCGACCGAGAGGGCCCGCGCCCGGGCCACTTCGGTCAGCGCCTCGGTCACCTGGCTTGCCAGCTCGCGCGTCGGCACGAGCACGAGCGCCGCGGCGCGCGCGTCGGTCGCCTCGATCCGCTGGACGAGCGGCACGCCGAAGGCGAGCGTCTTGCCCGACCCGGTGGGCGCCTTGACGAGGACGTCGCGTCCCGCGATGACGTCGGGGATGACCGATTGCTGGACTGCGAAGGGGGAGTCAATCCCGCTGGCCGCTAGGACGCGCGCGACGGACTCCGATACGCCGAGGTCGGCGAAGGACTGCTTGGACATGGTGCTCCTTGCGAGCGGCCGCATCGGGCGGCCGCGGACGATCTGGGAGATTCAGCTGACCCGGATCGCTCGTGCGCTCGGAGACGAGAACCTCGCGGGCGACGGCGCCGCCCACGCACATGACGCTAGCAGGCTACGTGCGCGGCGCTGCCCGGAGCGGCGCCGCGGCACTCTCCCGCTGGTGCTGGCGCTCGGGGGAGATCGTCACCACGTTGCGGGCCAGCCCGAGCTTCTCGAGCCCCTTGATCACGAGCGCCGACGGATCGAGGGCGCGCTCCCAGCCGCGCAGCCCGTGGGAGGCCGAGCGCGGGAACGCGTGGTGGTTGTGGTGCCAAGCCTCACCGAACGAGGGCAGCGCGAGCCAGGCCACGTTGGTCGACTCGTCGTCGGTCTCGAAGCGCCGCGAGCCGAGGAAGTGGCAGACGGAGTTGACGCTCCAGGTGATGTGGTGGACGAGGAAGATCCGCACGAGTCCGCCCCACAGGAGGCCCGTGGCGGCGCCGGCGACGGTGCCGGTCAGCGCCCATCCGGCGAGGGCCGGGATCGCGAGGCTCGCCAGCACGAGATACGGGAAGCGCCGGTTGATCGTCCGCATGCCCCGGTCCTCGTAGAGGTCGCGCGCGTAGCGGCGGGCGCTCGCCTGGCCCTGCGTGGAGAGCAGCCAGCCGGCGTGGGCGTGCCAGAGCCCGCGCAGCACGGCGCCGACGCCGTCGCCGTGGCCGACGTGCGGGCTGTGCGGGTCGCCCTCCTCGTCGGCGTGCGCGTGGTGCTTGCGGTGGTCCGCGACCCACGCCATCACCGGGCCCTGCACGGCCATCGAGCCGAGCACGGCGAAGCCGTACTCGAGCGGCTTGGGCACCTGGAAGGACCGGTGCGTCAGGAGGCGGTGGAAGCCGACCGTGACGCCGAGCCCGGTCACCATGTACATGACGCCGAGGATCGCCAGGTCGGTGGCCGACACGGCGCTGTTCCAGAGCAGGACGATCGCGGCGAGCGTGGCCGCGAACGGGATCACCACGGCGAGCAGGTTGGCGCGCTTCTCGAGTCGAGACATACATGGAGTGTTCCCGCGACCGCCGCAAGGTAATAGCCTCTTGGAGCAGTGGGTTGCCTCTGTTCTTGCGCAACTGGATGACAACTTCTCTGAGAAACGAGCCCTGGCGTGAGCTTCCGGCCGGCGTCGCCGACGTGATCGAGCGGGAGCTCGAGGCGATGACCGACGAGATCTTCGCCACGATCGCTCGCGAGGTGCCCGAATACGCGCGGCCCTTCGAGGGGTCGTTCGGCCGCGGCGTGCGCACCGGGGTGACCGAGGCGCTGCGCCAGTTCGTGGAGCTAATCCGCAGCCCGTCCGGGGCGCGCGGGCCGGGACGCGAGGTCTACCTCGCGCTCGGCCGGGGCGAGCTGCGCCAGGGCCGCACGCTCGACGCGCTCCAGTCGGCCTACCGCGTGGGTGCGCGGGTGGCGTGGAGGCGGATCGCGCGGGCGGCGCGCCGGACCGGCCTGGACCCGGAGACGATCAGCCTGCTGGCCGAGTCGATCTTCGCCTACATCGAGGAGCTGTCGGCCGACTCGGTGGAGGGCTACGCGGAGGCCCGTTGGCAGATGGAGGGCGAACGCCGCCGCCGGCGCCGGGAGCTCCTCGCAGTGCTGCTG
>JBOGXT010000402.1:0-12724 GCA_050694635.1 Thermoleophilaceae bacterium | reverse complement strand
GCGGCGGACGGCGCGGCGCGCGCCTCCTCCGCGATGGTGTTCCACTGGCCGCAGCCCGGGCAGCGGCCGTGCCACTTGGGGCTCTCGTGCCCGCAGGCGGAGCAGGCGTACACGGTGGCGGTGCGGGCCATCCTGCGAGGCTAAGCGGTCCGCAGGACGGCTTCGCCCCGCGCGGTTGCCCCTCTTGCGATCCGTCCGACCCGGGGAGTTGCATCGGTCGTTCGTGGATTTACGCGACCAACCCGTGGCCGAGGCAGAGTTTCTCGCCGTCGACACCGAGACCAACGGCCTGGCCGGCGACCTCTGCGAGCTCACCGAGGTCGGCGCCGTGCTCGTGGGCGGCGGCGAGCTGCACGAGACATTCGACTCGGTGGTGCGGACGGAACGGCCGCTGTCGCGGGGGATCCAGCGCTTCACCGGCATCACGCAGGCGATGGTGGACGCGGCGCCACCGCCCACGGAGGTGCTCGAGGAGCTGGCCGAGCTGCTCGCCGGGCGCGTGCTGATCGCCCACTCGGCGCGCTTCGACTCGCGCGTGCTGCGCCAGGCCTTCGAGCGCTGCGGGATCGAGTGGCCGAAGCCGCCGGTTCTCTGCACGGTCCAGCTCGCCCGGCGTTTCGCCCCGCTGTCCCGCAAGCGCTCGCTGGCGCCGCTCGCCGACTCGCTCGGGATCGACGTGACCGAGGTGCACCGCGCGCTGCCCGACGCCCTCACGTGCGCGCGCGTGTTCTGCGCACTGTTCCCGCGGCTGTGCGCGAACGCCCACACGGTGGCCGACGCCCTCGACCTGCTCCGCAGCCGCCGGCGCGCCGGCAAGACCGAGCCGGGCGAGCGGATCCCGCCGTCCGAGCGCCCCGACCTCTCCACGCTGCCAGACGACCCGGGCGTCTACATCTTCCGCGACGAGCGGGGCACGCCGCTGTACGTGGGCAAGTCGATTTCGCTGCGCTCGCGCGCCCGGGCCCATTTCTGCGCGCCGGCGGGCTGGACCGAGCGGGCAGCGATCGTCGACTACCGGCCGACCAACTCCGAGCTCGGCGCCCTGGTGCTCGAGAACCGGCTGATCAAGGCCTGGAAGCCGGGCGGCAACAAGAAGCTGAAGCGCACCGACCGCTACTGCTACCTGCGCTGCCGGCTCGACATCCCCTATCCGGTGCTGGAGGTGGCGGCCGAGCCCGCCCCCGGCCACGCCGTGAACGTCGGGCCGCTGGGATCGAAGCCGCTGGCGAGCGAGCTCGCCGACCAACTCACCTCGCTCTACCGCCTGCGCCATTGCGGCCGCACCCTCAAGCTGCGCGAGCATCCGTCCGCGTACGGGCAGATGGGGCGCTGCGTCTCTCCGTGCCTCGGCGACCTCGACCCGAACGCGTACCGCCGCCAGCTGGACCTGGCCCTCGGCCACTTCGAGCGCCCCGGCGCCGGGGAGGCGCTGATCGCGGAGATCGACCGGCGCATGCTCGACGCCTCGCAGGAGCACCGTTACGAGCGAGCCGCGGCGCTGCTCCGCCGCCGCGAGCGGCTGGCGTGGGTGCTGGAGCGGCTCGAGGGCGTGCTGCGGGCCACCCACGCGGCGCCCCGGCTCGTGTTGGCGAGGCATCCCGTCAAGGAGCGCCACGACGCCTTCTGGCTCGTCCGCGGGCGGCTCGTGGACTGGGGGCCGCTGCCGGGCCACTCGGAGCTCGTCGAGCGCACCGCGGCGGCGCTGGCCCGCGCGCCGGGCCGCTCGGTCGTACCGGTCGACGAGGTCGACGAGATCCGGATCGTGGCGAGCTGGGTGGCCGACCACGAGCCGCCGGAGCTGGCGCTCGACCCGCAGCCGAGCGCGCCGGCACTGATGCGATTCGTCGCGGAGGCGACGGAGCCGGCTACGCCCGAGCCGGTGTCTGCTCGGCCACGTGCTTCAGGTTCTCGAGCGAGCGCTCGAGCCAGGAGCGCATGACGCGACGCCCCCTGACGGCTCCGATGACCTTCATCCCGATGCTGTTGGGCTCGATGGCGAAGTGGCCCTCGACGAAGGTGCCGCCTTGGGCGCCCGTCAGCACGAAGCGGGTCGTGACGCCGGTGCCCACGCAGGAGATGCAGACCTCCTGGCAGGTGTCGAGGCGCTCGATCAACAGGTCGTGCTCCTCGGCCCTGAAGAAGCCCTTGACGACGCCGCGGTAGCGACAGCCCTCCCGCAGGTCGGCGCACTCCACCTCGATCACGTCGGGCCACCAGTCGGGGTGGCGGTTGGGGTCGCCGACCAGCTCCCAGACGGTCTCTGGCGGGGCTTCGATGAAGGCCTGCTGTGTGCTTCCGTGCTCCACCTGACGGGATTCTCTCACGGCCCGCCCGGCGACCTGAAATCCGGGCCGGCCAGCCGAGGATAATGCCCCCGGTGAGCGGCTCGCCGACCATCGAGTGGGTTACCGCCGACGACCGCTTCGAGGCCCTCGCCCAGGAGTGGAACGCCGTGCTTGGAGAGCGATCGACCCCGTTCGACCGCCACGAGTGGCACGCGGCATGGTGGCGCGCCTTCGGCGAGGGAGACCTGCGGATCTGCCTCGCCTGGCGCGGCGACGAGGTGGCGGGGGTGCTCCCTCTGCACACCGCCGCGGGGGGACTGGCCTCGCTGGCAAACGTGCACACCCCCCTCTTCCGGCCGATCGCCGCCGACGCCCAGGCGCTCGACGCCGTTCTCGCCGCCGCGCTGGCCGACGGCCGTCGCGGCCTCGAGCTGTTCGCGCTGCCGACCGGCGAATCGGCGCTTGCCGCCGCCGAGAGCCACGCAGCCCGGCTCGGCATGCGGCGGCTCGCGGAGCCGATCCACGTCTCGCCCAGCGTCGACACCAGCGGCGACTTCGACACCTGGCGCGCGGCTGGCAAGCCCCGCTGGGGCGCCCCGATCGAGCGCTTCCGGCGCAAGATGGCGCGCGATCACGAGGCGGCGTTCACGATCGTCGAGCCGCCGACCGACCTCGACCTCCAGCTCGACCGCGGCTTCGCCGTCGAGGCGAGCGGCTGGAAGGGCGCCAACGGGACGGCGATCCTCTCCGCGCCCGACACCGCCCAGTTCTACCGCGAGGTCGCACGGGCGTTCGCCGCCCGCGGCGAGCTGCGCCTATCGGCGATCGAGCTCGATGGCGACCTCGCCGCGTTCGACCTGACGCTGCTGCACCGCGACCGCCTCTACCTGCTCAAGACCGGCTTCGACGAGCGCTTCCGCAAGCTGGCGCCGGGCTTGGTGATGCGCCTGTCGATCATCGAGCGCTGCTTCGAGGCCGGGATCGTCGAACACGACCTGCTCGGCGACGACAGCGAGTGGAAGCGCAAGTTCGCGACCACAGAGCGCGCCCACATCGTCTTCAGGGCATTCGCTCGCGGCCCGGCCGGCAGATGCCGTCACCTCTACCGCGCCCATGGACGGCCGCTGCTCAAACGGACACGCGATCGGACGCGGGCGCTCGCCAGGCGCGACTGACACGGTCAGGAGGCGAGCGACCTACCCGGATTCTCGCACGGCCCGCTCGGCCGCCGCGAATCCGATCTGCGAATGCGTGCCGTCGCAGAACGGCTTGGTGTTCGAGCCGCCGCAGCGGCACAGCGCGATCGTCTCGCCGCGCAGGGCGAGGTCGTACTCGCGGTCGTCCGCGTCGATCACCTTCACCGGCCCGGTCACCTTGTAGGGCCCGTTGTGGCGCACTTTGATGACGACGGTGTCCATGCCGTCATTGTTCCGCGATATGCAGCGCATCGCCCGGCTCGACCATCCCGAGGTCCGCGAGATCGTCCCGTCGCACCACTGCGTGCTGCGGTTCCGGCAGCGACGCCCGGTGCGAGAGCGGGGCGGCGCCGCGCTCGCCGACGCGCTCGTGGCGGTGCTCGAGCACGCCGACGTGAGTCGCTGGCCGCCGGCCTGGGCGGTGAGCGACCGGCACACGGACCTCTGGGCGGTCAGCGGCGAGATCGCCTTCCCGCTCCAGCCGAGCGGAAGCCCGGGCCGCTACGTGGCGCTCACGTGCCTGGGGCGGGAGTGGTGAGCGGCCCGACCCCGGCGCCGAGCGACCTCCCGTCCTTCCTGGTGGAGGGCGGGCACGCGCCGCTGCGGCTGCGCGCGCGCCGCGTCGTTCTTCGGCTGCGCTGGGGCCGGCGGCTGGGGCTGGGGAAGAGGGCGTTCGTCGGCGCCGGCGTGCGACTGTCGCTCGCCCGTGGGGCACGGCTGACGCTTGGCGAGGGCGCCTGGCTCGGCGACCGCTCGACGGTGCGGGCCACGGGGGAGGTGCGGATCGGGGCGGGGACGCTGGTGGGGCCGGAGACTGTGTTGGCAGCCACCGAGCTCGTTGCGATCGGCAACGGTTGCCTCCTGGGCGACGAGGTGATGGCAAGCGATCGCGCGCTCACGGTGGAGGACGCGATGCGGCCGGATGGGGAGCGGACGCTGGTGGTGCGGGCCGTCGTGGTCGGGGACGGCGCGCGCATCGGCCCGCGGGCCTGTCTCTTGGCCGGCTCTAGCGTGGCCGCCGGCGCGGTCGTTGGGCCGCGGGTGGTGGTGCAGGGCGCCATTCAACGGCGGCGATAAAGGGGTGGCCCGGACCCCCTTCGCCGCGGGGGCGTGCCGCCTTTCAGACGCGAGTTCTCAACAGCTCGCCGTACAGGCCTGCTGTTTGGCGGGCCACGTCGGTCCAGTCGAAGCGCAGCACGTGCTCGCTTGCTTCTGTTACGAGACGGTCGCGTAGGTCGCCGTCAGTTAGCACTCGCTCGACCATCTTGGCCAGTGAGCGTGGGTCGCGGGAGCGGAAGCGAAGGCCGACGTCCTCGTTGGGCACCACCTCGCGTAGGCCTCCGGTGTCGGCCACGATGCAGGGGCAGCCGGACACCATCGCCTCGAGCGCCACCAGCCCGAACGGCTCGTAGATCGAGGGGACCACGCAGAGGTCGGCGATCCGGTAGAGCGAGTGGAGCACGTCGTCGCCGATCCAGCCGAGGAAGGTGCCGTGGCGCATCAGGCCGAGCCGCCGCGCCTGGCGCTTCAGCTCGTCCTCGTGCGTGCCCGACCCTGCCACCAGGAAGCGCAGATTTCCCATCCGCCGGATAAGGCCGGGCAGGGCTTCGAGCGCGAGCTGGAATCCCTTCTCGTAGACGAGTCGGCCGACCAGCAGAACGAGCCGCTCGTCGGGGGCCGCGAAGCGGGAGCGCAGGGTGTCGAGGTCGTCGACCGGGACGAGCTCGCTGGGATCGATCCCGTTGGGGATCACCGAGAGCCTGGCCTCGTCGAGGCCGTAGACGTCGGCCACGTGGCCACGCATGTAGTGCGAGCAGGTGACCACCCGGTCGGCGCCGCGGGCCATCCAGCGCTCCACGTCGTGGATGTACGACTGCGGGTGTTCGTCGACCCAGCCCTGGTGGCGGCCGTACTCGGTGGCGTGGATCGTCGTGACCCAGGGACGCCGGTAGCGTCCCGACAGGTGGTGGCCGGCGCGGGCCACCAGCCAGTCGTGGCTGTGCACGAGATCGAAGTCGAAGCGGTCGCCGAGCTCGACCCCGGTGGCGAGCATGTCCGAGTTCATGTGCTCGACCCAGGTGACGAACTCGCCCAGGTCGGTGGGGCGTGTCGGGGCGGGCACGCGATGGACGATCACGCCGCCGCGCTCCTCCTCCGCGGGCTCCGAGCCCTCGCAGCGGGTGAGGACATGGACGTCGAAGCCCTGCGTCGCGAGCTCCTCGGAGAGCTTGCGGACGTGACGCGCGAGCCCGCCCTCGATGATCGGCGGGTACTCCCAGGAGAGCGTGAGCGCACGGCCGCCCATTCCGGGCGCGCAATCTAGTGGTCGAGGCGCTCGAGCAGCGCCACCGGCCAGTCCGGGAAGGCGATCCGCTCGAGCGGAACCCTGCCCCGAAGGTCGAGCTCTTCGCCGGTGAGGACGTTTCGCCAGCGACCGGCGACCGAGTCGGGCAAGTCGAGCTCGATCCGCTCGCTCTCCGACCGGATGCCCGTGGCGGCGAGCACGGTGGACTCGCGCAGGAAGGCGCAGCAGCGTTCGCCGGCGGCGACCGGCGTGTAAGAGCCGGCGAACGCCTCCGGCCGGCGCGCCCGGAGGGCGAGCGCGCGGTGGATCAGGAACAGCTTGATCGTCTCTCGGGTGGGCGCCGCGCCCCCGCGCAGCTCGGCGAGCGCCTCGCGGCGGCGCTCCCAGTCGACCGGGCGGCGGTTGTCCGGGTCCACTAACGAGAGCGCCCGGAGCTCGTCGCCCTGGTAGACGTCGGGCACGCCGGGGGCGGTCAGCTTCAGCAGCGTCTGCCCGAGCGCCGAGCGCTCGCCGGCCCGCGCCACCCGCTCGGCGAAGGGCTCGAGCTCGTCGAGGAACCCGCGGTTCGAGTACAGCGCTCGGCACCAGTCGCGAACGGCGCGCTCGTACCGGGCGTCCGGGTCCACCCAGTTCGTGTTCACCTTCGCTTCGCGCAGCGCCTTCTCGACGTACGCCTCCAGCCGCACTAGCTCCAGCGGCCACGCGCCCACCAGAGTCTGGAAGATCAGATACGCCTCGTTCCAGCTCGGCGGCCCTTCGTCCGGCACGAGCTTCCGCCACCGCTCCACCTGATCGCCCCAGTCCCCCGCCAGGCCGGCGAGCGCCCCGATCCGGGCCCGCACGTCGCCGCTGCGCTTGGTGTCGTGGGTCTGGGTGATGAGCAGGCCGCGGGGAAAGCGCGCGGCGCGCTCGAGGCAGCCGCGATCGAAGTCGTCGACGGAGATCCCGAAACGCGACGGATCTCCGCCCACCTCATTCAGCGCGAGCAGCCGGGTGTAGCGGTAGAAGGCGGTGTCCTCCACCCCCTTGGCCATCACCGCCGGGGTGGTTTGCTGAAAACGTGTGACGAACTCGTCAGGCGCCGCATCTCCGAGCAACACGTCACGCAACGGATTGCCCTCGAGGGCCTCGCGATCGGCCTCCTCGACCGGCGGCATGTAGGTGCGGTAGACCGGGAGCATCGAGAGAGCCCGCTCGAGCGCAGGGTCGTCGCACAGTCGTCGCAGACGTTGCACTTCCGGTGCAAAGGTGCCCCGAACCTGTTCGAGCTTGGCTTGCGAAGCGATGGCGTGGAAGCG
Organism: Thermoleophilaceae bacterium; assembly: GCA_050694635.1. Classification (GTDB taxonomy): domain Bacteria; phylum Actinomycetota; class Thermoleophilia; order Solirubrobacterales; family Thermoleophilaceae; genus JACVRW01. The sequence goes on along the minus strand of JBOGXT010000402.1, from coordinate 5,640 downwards.
CTGGGACTCCGCCGCGGCGGGCCGGCCGGCCTCAGGGGTGGAGCCGAGTCGGGTCAGGGCCTCCTCCCCGGCCGGATCCACGAACAGCGCCGCCGCGTCGTTGAGGAACTCGTATCCCACCGTCCCCTCAACCGGCCAGTCGCGCAGCCGCTCGCCCGCGTCCAGGATCTTCTCCACCCAAACCCGCTCCACGCCCTCCGCGCGCAGCCGGCGCAGGTAGGCGGCCGGATCGGCGAGTCCGTCGGGGTGGTCGATGCGCAGGCCGTCCACCACGCCCTCGCGCACCAGCCGAAGCGCCAGCTTGTGCGTCTCCGCGAACACTTCGGGGTCCTCCTGTCGCACCGCCGCCAGGTGGTCGATGTCGAAGAACCGCCGGTGACGACCGGTGACGGGATCGAGGTCGAAGAACCTCGTGCGCAGCTCGGAATCCGCCCAGTAGCGGTTCTCCTCGGCCGCGGCCATGTGGTTAGGGACGATGTCGAGGATCACGCCAAGCCCGGCATCGGCCAGCGCGCGAAACTCGTTCTCCCCGCCCAGCTCCTCCGAGATCCGCCCCGGATCGGTCACGTCATACCCATGAGTGGAGCCCGGGCGCGCCTGGAACGACGGCGACAGGTAGAGGTGGCTGATACCGAGGTCGCGCAGGTATGGAACGAGAGCGCGCGCCGCGGCAAAGTCGAGGTTTCCCCCCAGCTGCAGGCGATACGTGGCCCGGAGCTCGCTCAGCTGATCCTCCGAAGCACGAGCAGAGAGCGCCCGACGAGGGTCACCTCCTCGCGCGTGCGATGGGCCCGCTCGCCCGGCTCGAGCGACGGCTCGGCCGTCGACAGCTCCACCTCCCACAGCGCACCGAAGCGCCGCGCCGGCAGCCGGAAGGCCACCTCCTCGCCGCTCGCGTTGAAGAGCACCAGGAACGAGTCGTCTCGCACCCGCTCCCCGTGCTCGCCGATCGAGGTGATCTCCTCGCCGTTCAGGAACACGCCGACCACGTGCCTGTCCGGCTGCTCCCAGTCGCGCCGGGTCATGCGGCGGCCGTCCGTGCGGAACCACCAGGCGTCGGGAAGGCCGGAGCCCATCCGCTCCTCTCCGGTGAGGAACGCCCGCCGCCGGAACACGCCGTGCGCGCGCCGCAGCCGGATCAGCCGGCGCGTGTAGTCGAGCAGCCGCCGCGCCCGCTCGTCGTGGTCCCAGCCGAACCACGAGATCTCGTTGTTCTGGCACCACGCGTTGTTGTTGCCGCCCTGCGAGCGCGAGAGCTCGTCGCCGCCCAGCAGCATCGGCACGCCGTGGGACAGCAGCAGCGTCGCAAGGAAGTTGCGCTGCTGGCGCTCCCGCAGCGCGTTCACCCCCGGCTCGTCGGTCTCCCCCTCGACACCGTGGTTCCAGCTGCGGTTGTCGTCCGTCCCGTCGGCGCCGCCCTCCATGTTGGGGTCGTTGTGCTTCTCGTTGTACGAGACGAGGTCGCGCAGCGTGAAGCCATCGTGCGCGGTCACGAAGTTGATCGACGCGAACGGGCTGCGCCCGTCGGATTCGTACAGGTCGCTCGAGCCCGTGAAGCGGCGCGCGAACTCGGCGGCGCTCGCGTGGCCGCGCCAGAAATCGCGCATCGTGTCGCGGTAGATCCCGTTCCACTCGGTCCACAGCACGGGGAAGTTCCCGACCTGGTACCCGCCCGGCCCCACGTCCCACGGCTCGGCGATCAGCTTCACCTGCGACAGCAGCGGGTCCTGGTGGATCGTGTCGAAGAAGGCCGAGAGCCGGTCGACGTCGTAGAACTCGCGCGCCAGCGCCGACGCGAGGTCGAAGCGGAACCCGTCCACGTGGCACTCGGCGACCCAGTAGCGCAGCGAGTCCATGATCAGCCGCAGCACGCTCGGGTGCACCGGGTTGAGGCTGTTGCCCGTGCCCGTGAAATCCATGTAGAAGCGCGGGGCGTCGGGCATCAGCCGGTAGTACGACTGGTTGTCCACCCCCTTGAACGACAGCATCGGACCGAGGTGGTTGCCCTCCGACGTGTGGTTGTAGACCACGTCGAGGATCACCTCGATGCCGGCACGGTGGAGCGCCTTCACCATCCCCTTGAACTCCCGCACCTGGTCGCCACGGGTGCCCGTGGCCGCGTAGCCGGCGTGCGGTGCCAGGTAGCCGATCGAGCTGTAGCCCCAGTAGTTGGTCAGCCCCCGGCCGACCAGGAAGCTCTCGTCGACGATGTGGTGCACCGGCATCAGCTCCAGCGCCGTGACGCCGAGCGAGGTGAGGTACTCGATCGCCGGATCGGAGGCGAGCCCGGCGTACGTGCCGCGCAGGTCCTCGCGCACGTCCGGGTGGAGCATCGTGAAGCCGCGCACGTGGGCCTCGTAGATCATGACGTCCGACCAGGGCGTGCCCGGCGGGCGGTCGCCCTCCCAGTCGAAGCCCGTGTCGACCACCACCGAGCGCGGGATGGCGTCGGCCGAGTCCTCGTCGTCGCGCTCGAGGTCGGCGCTGTCGGTGTCGTCGGGCGTGTACGGGAACGCGTTGGCCTGGTCCCAGCGCACCGGACCGTCGATCGCCTTGGCGTAGGGGTCGATCAGCAGCTTGGCGGGGTTGAAGCGCAGGCCGTCCCCGGGCTCGTAGGGGCCGTGCACGCGGTAGCCGTAGCGCTGGCCCGGGCCGACGCCGGGCACGTAGCCGTGCCAGTTGAAGGCGGTGCGCTCGGGTAGCTGTACGCGCCGCTCCGCGTCCTGGTCGTCGAACAGACACAGCTCGACCCGCTCGGCGTGCTCCGAGAAGAGCGAGAAGTTGGTGCCCTGCCCGTCCCAGGTCGCGCCAAGCGGGAAGGGCCGGCCCGGCCAGACCTCGCTCATCGGATTACGGCTCCGCTGAGCGGCGGCAGGATCACGCCGCCGGCGTCGGGCGAGACAGCGTGCGTGGCGAGCAGGACCTCGGTCCCGGCTACGGGTATGCAGCGCCGACGAGGCGCGAAGTTCATCGCCAGCTCGAAGGGGCCCCGTCGTACGCAGAGCCAGCCCTGTGCCTCGGCATGCGCAATGTCGGGTTCGATCGGTGGAAGCTGTGGCCGCAGTCGCAGCAGCTCGCGGTACAGCGCCCCCAGCCGCCGGTCCACCCGGCGGGTCAGCTTCGAGCGCTCGTATGTCTCCGGCGACTGCGGGTCCGGCACCTCCTCCCCCGCGAAGGCCGCGAAGTCGGCGAACTCCTTGTGCCGCCCCTCCCGCGTGGCCCGCGCGATGCGCTTGTCGATGTGGTCGGTGAAGAACTGAAAGGGGGCATTCTCGCCCCACTCCTCACCCATGAACAGAAGCGGCGTGAAGGGCGACAGCAGCGTGCAGAAGGCGGCCAGCGGCCGCACGCGGGGCGGCAGGCGGTCGCCGAGGGCGCGGTTGCCCACCTGGTCGTGGTTCTGCGAGCAGACCACGAACTGCTCCGGCGGCCGGTCGCCGGCCGGCGCGCCCACCCGGCGGCGGCGCGCCTCCGACCAGCGCCCGTCGTAGACGAACGGCCGCTTGAACGCGCGCGCCAGATCCTCGACACGGCCGAAGTCGCGGTAGTAGCCCTCGCGCTCGCCCGTCAGCACCGTGCGCAGCGCGTGGTGGAAGTCGTCGGCCCACTGCGCGTCCTGGCCGAGACCGCCCTCGTCGGGCGGGCGGATCGTGCGCGGGTCGTTGCGGTTGCTCTCGGCGATCACGAGCGCGGACGGCCGCTCGGCGTGCACGCGATCCGCCAGCTCGGCCAGCACGTGGCGCGGGCCGCTGTCGATGATCGCGTGGACGGCGTCGAGGCGGAGCCCGTCGAGGTGGTACTCGCGCACCAGTCCGGCGGCGCTCTGGAGCGCCCACTCGCGCACCCCCTCGCAGTCGGTGTCGTCGTAGTTGATCGCCTTGCCCCAGCCGGTCTCGTAGCGGTCGGTGAAGTAGGGGCCGAACGCTCGCATGGTCCGTACGCCGGAGGCGCCCAGGTGGTTGAGCACGAGGTCGAGCACCACGCCGATCTCCTCGGCGTGGGCCGCGTCCACCAGCCGCCGCAGCCCATCGGGGCCGCCGTAGGCGTGGTGCGGCGCCTGGAGGTAGACGCCGTCGTAGCCCCACCCGCGCACGCCGGGGAACTCCGAGACGGGCATCAGCTCGATCGCGGTCACCCCGAGCTCGCGCAGGCCGCGCAGGTGCGGGATGACAGCCTCGAAAGTCCCCTCGCCCGTGAAGGTCCCCACATGGAGCTCGTACAGCACAAGCTCCCCCAAGGGAACGCCGTCCCAGCCGGAATCGCTCCATTCGAACGCGTCGGGGTCGACCACCCGCGAGGGGCCGCGCAAACCGCGCGGGAGCGAACGCGACATCGGGTCTGCGTGGCGTCGGCCGTCGAGGACGAAGCGGTAGTCGTCGCCCGGGGCGGCGTCCAGCACGCCCTCCCAGACGCCATAGCCGGCCGGCTCGAGCGTGTGTTCGGTGCGTCCGAGCCGCAGCGAGACCGAACGGGGCCGCGGGGCCCAGACGCGGAACTCCACCCCGCCCCCCGGGCGGGCCGTCGCCCCCAGGGGGCGCTGAAATGGGTACGTCACTCCGGTACCAGCCACACGACGCCGAGCGGCGGCAGCGTGACCTCGGCCGAGAACGGCTGCTCGTGCCACCCGACGGGCTCCGCCTCGATGCCGCCGAGGTTGCCGGTGTCGGTCCCGCCGTAGAAGCTCGAGTCGGTGTTCATCACCTCGCGCCAGCGGCCCGCGCGTGGCAGCCCGAGCCGGTAGTCGGGGCGAGGCACCGGCGCGAGGTTGGCGGCGCACACCAGTACCCGCTCCCCACCCGATGACGCGCGCGCGAAGGCGAGCACGTTGGCCGCCGCGTCGTTCGCCTCGAGCCACCAGAAGCCGGCCGGGTCGAAGTCCTGCTCGTACAGCGCCGGCTCGGATCGGAGCACCCCGTTCAGGTCGCGAACCAGCGCCTGCACGCCCGCGTTTCCGGCGTCCTCGAGCAGGTGCCAGTCGAGCGACCGCTCGTGGCTCCACTCCGCCTCCTGCGCCAGCTCTCCGCCCATGAACAGCAGCTTCTTCCCGGGATGGGCCCACATGTACGCGTACAGCGAGCGCAGGTTGGCGAGCTTCTGCCAGCGGTCGCCGGCCATCTTCGAGTAGAGCGAGCCCTTGCCGTGCACCACCTCGTCGTGCGAGAGCGGCAGCACGAAGTTCTCCGAGAACGCGTACATGAGGCTGAAGGTGAGCTGGTGGTGGTGGAAGCGGCGGTGGACGGGATCGCGCTGGAAGTAGTCGAGCGTGTCGTGCATCCAGCCCATGTTCCATTTGAAGCCGAAGCCGAGCCCGCCCAGGTAGGTCGGGCGCGACACCCCGGGCCAGGCGGTCGACTCCTCGGCCACCGACAGGATGCCGGGCTCGCGGCGGTGGATCACCCCGTTCAGCTCCTTCAGGAAGCCCACGGCGTCGAGGTCCTCGTTGCCGCCGTACTCGTTCGGCACCCAGGCGCCCTCCGCCCGCGAGTAGTCGAGGTAGAGCATCGACGCCACCGCGTCCACGCGCAGGCCGTCGGCGTGGTACTCGCGCGGCCAGAACAGCGCGCTCGAGAGCAGGAAGTTGCGCACCTCGTTGCGGCCGTAGTTGAAGATCAGCGTGCCCCACTCGGGGTGGGCGCCGCG
>JBOGXT010000401.1:0-3648 GCA_050694635.1 Thermoleophilaceae bacterium | reverse complement strand
GTCACGAGCCGCGCTGGGGCCGGATCGCCGAGGGCTCGGGCGAGGATCCCTACCTCGGCTCGGTGATGGCCGCCGCGCGCGTGAAGGCGGCGCAGGGCAGCGACTACAGCGCGGCCGACAAGGTCGTCACCAGCGTCAAGCACTACGCGGCCTACGGCCAGCCGGAGGGCGGGCGCGACTACAACACGACCGACATGTCCGAGCAGCGGCTGCGCAACCTCTACCTGCCGCCGTTCAAGGCCGCCGTCGATGCCGGCGCGGACACCGCGATGTGCTCATTCAACGCGATCAACGGCGTGCCGGGCTGCGGCAACCACTACACGATGACGGAGATCCTCAAGCGCGAGTGGCGCTTCGACGGCTTCGTCGAGAGCGACTGGACCGCCGTCGCCGAGCTGCGCGCCTGCCCGCCGCGGAACCCCGACGAGGCGGACTGCGGCCACGGTGTGGCGGCCGACGGGCCGGGCGCCGCGGCGCTCGCGCTGAACTCCGGCGTCGACTCCGAGATGACCAGCACGCTGATCCGCGACTTCGGCGAGCAGCTGCTCTCCGAGGGCCGGATCTCGATGAGCCGCATCAACGACGCCGTGCGGCGGATCCTGCGCGTCAAGTTCCGTGCGGGCCTGTTCGAGAACCCCTACTCGCCCTTCGCGCCCGAGGAGGCAGACGCGCAGATGCTGCGGCCCGACGCGGTCGCGGCCGCACGCAAGGTGGCCGGCCGCTCGATGGTGCTGCTAAAGAACGAGGGCTCGGTGCTCCCGCTCGACGCGTCGAAGAAGACGGCCGTGATCGGGCCGCTGGCCAAGAACAAGCACGACATGCTCGGACCGTGGTGGGGCCGCGGCGACGACAACGACGCGGTCACCGTCTTCGACGGCATCAACGAGCAGAGCCCCGGCGCGACCTACGCCGAGGGCTGCAAGCTCTCGAACACAGAGGTCCCGCACCAGGATCCCGAGGGATGCGGCTCCGACGCGGGATTCGCCGAGGCGGTGACCGTCGCGAGCGCGGCGGACCAAGTCGTGCTCGCGCTGGGCGAGACGCGCGAGATGAGCGGCGAGGCGAACAGTCGCAGCACGCTCGATCTTCCGGGCAGGCAGGAGGAGCTGATCCGGGCGATCAAGGCGACCGGCAAGCCGTTCGCGGTCGTGCTGTTCAACGGCCGCCCGCTGGCGCTCGAGGACATGGTCGGCGACTCGCCCGCGATTCTCGAGGCGTGGTTCCCGGGCGTGCAGGCGGGCCCGGCGGTCGCCGACGTGGTGTTCGGCAAGGTCAACCCGGGCGGCAAGCTCCCCGCGTCGTTCCCGTACCGGGTCGGCCAGGTGCCGATCTACTACAACCACGAGCCCACCGGACGGCCGTGCAACAAGAACGTGAAGTGGAACTCGCAGCACCGCGACATCCCGAGCTGCTCGCCGCTGTTCGTGTTCGGCCACGGGCTCAGCTACACGACCTTCGAGGTCTCGAACCTGCAGCTGAGCTCCTCGAGCGTGTCGCGCAACGGGAGCCTCCGGGCCTCCGTGAACGTGACGAACACGGGTAGCCGCACGGGCGACGAGGTCGTGCAGCTCTACATCCACGACCCCGTGGCGAGCATCTCCCAGCCGGTCCGGCGCCTGCGCGGCTTCAGGCGAGTGACGCTGGAGCCGGGCGAGACGCGGACGGTCTCGTTCACGCTCGACAAGAGCGACTTCGGGTTCTACGACAACCGCGGCAAGTTCGTCGTCGAGCCCGGCCAGATCGACGTCTACGCCGGCAACAGCTCGAGCGCGGAGATGACCCGGTCGTTCACCGTGCGCTGATGCTCGGGCGTCTGGCCGTAACGGCCCTCGTTCTGCTGCTCTCGGTCGCGCCCCAGGCGGGCGCGGCCGAGCTCCAGCGCTACGCCGAGGACACGTGGGCGTCGTTCGTGGCGATGACCGACGAGCAGAGCGGGCTGCCCGCGGACACTCTCAAGGCCGACGGCACGCGTAGCGTGCAGACCTCGACCACGAACATCGGCGCGTACATGTGGAGCGCGTTGGTGGCCGAGCGGTTGCACATCATCGGCCACCGCGAGACGGTCGACCGGCTCGGCAAGACCCTGACGACGCTCGAGCGGCTGGAGCGTCACACGCCGAGCGGTCAGTACTTCAACTGGTACGACCACCGCACGGGGGAGAAGCTGACGACCTGGCCGCCGACCGGCGCCCCGCTCGTGCCGCACCTCTCCTCTGTCGACAACGGCTGGCTGGCGGTGGGGCTGCGCGTCGTGGCGAGCCGCGTGCCGGAGTTGCGGGCGCGGGCACAGCGGTTGTTCGACTCGATGGACTTCGGCTTCTATTACCGGCCCGACGTCAACCGGATCCTCTTCCACTACGCGCCCGACACGGGCGCCGCGCCGTGCTGCTACGACACGATCGTCTCGGAGAGCCGCATCGCCAGTTACATCGGGATCGAGAAGGGCGAGCTGCCGCAGCGCCACTACTTCGGCGCGTGGCGCAGCTTCCCCGACAGCTGCGACTGGAGCTGGCAGGAGACCCGGCCGGTCGGGTTCGATCGCACGCTGTTCGGCGAGCACGTCTTCGAGGGCGCCTACCCGCACAACGGCACGCGCGTGACGCCGTCGTGGGGTGGGAGCATGTTCGAGGCGCTCATGCCCGCGCTGTTTTTGCCCGAGGAGCGCTGGGGGCCTGGCAGCTGGGGCCCGAACCACCCGCTCACCGTGCGGGCGCAGATCCACCACGGGATGACCGAGGCGGGCTACGGCTACTGGGGCTTCTCGCCCGCCAACATCCCCGAGGGCGGCTACTCGGTGTACGGGGTCGACGCCATCGGCATGGACCCGAACGGCAACCCGTCCAACGAGGACCGGACGCTGGTCGACCACGGCTACGCGGGCTGCCCGGACCGCGAGCCGCGGCCCGACCCGCCGGCCTCCGCGTACACCAACGGCGTCGTGACGCCGCACGCCGCCTTCCTCGGCCTGCGCTGGGCGCCACGGGAGGCCTTGGACAACCTGCGCCGGCTCGAGCGCGACTTCCCCGGCATGTACGGCGAGTGGGGCTTCCGCGACACGGTCAATGTCGACTCGGGCTTCGTGTCGGAGTACTACCTCTCGCTCGACCAGGGCATGGTCATGGCCGCTATCGGCAACGCAGTCGGGAGCGACATGCTGCGCCGCGCCTTCGTCACGAAGGCCACCGAGCGCTCCGTGCGCCCCGTCATCGGCGTGGAGGAGTTCAACAGCGACCCCCGCGGTTGCACGATCAGCGGCACCGGGGCGAGCGACCGGCTGCGCGGGACATGGCGCGATGACGTGATCTGCGGCCTCGGCGGCGACGACCGGATCGACGGGCGCGGGGGCGAGGACGCCGTCTTCGGCGACGCGGGGCGCGACCGCCTCGAAGGCGATGGCGGCGAGGACACGCTCTACGGCGGCGAGGGCGAGGACGCGCTCGACGGCGGCCGCGGCGACGACGTGCTCTCGGGTGGCCCGGGCGACGACCGCCTCGAGGGCGGCGCCGGAGCCGACCACCACGAGGGCGGCGAGGGCACCAACAGCTGCCCCGGCGCCTCCGGACCCGGCGACACGACGAACGGGTGCGGCTGAGCTCGATGGTCAAGCCTCTCACCGGCCGTCTCCGCGGCGTGCTCGCCGCCCTCGTC
>JBOGXT010000400.1:0-3342 GCA_050694635.1 Thermoleophilaceae bacterium | reverse complement strand
CCGTCCGCTCCCTCGCCGGCGAGGCCAGGGTCGCCGTCGCGCTCCCGGCCGCGTCCGCCGAGGACGTCGGGTCGGTCGCGCTCGGCGCGCTGCTCGGCGCCTACGCCTTCGACGCCTACCGCACCGGCGACGAGCACAAGAGCCCGGTCGAGGAGATCCGCCTGGTCGCGCCCACGTCCCCGGAGGCCGAGGCCGCCCTCGAACGCGCGCGGACCCTGGCCGCCACCGTCACGCTCGTCCGCGACCTGGTCAACACCCCGCCGTCCCACCTGAGCCCCGAAGACCTCGCGGGCGAGGCCGGACGCGTCGCGGGCGAGACGGGCCTCGGCATCGAGGTGCTGGACGAGAAGGCGCTCGTCGAGGGCGGCTACGGCGGCATCGCGGGCGTCGGGCAGGGCTCGGTCAACCCGCCGCGGCTCGTCCGCCTCTCCTACGGCCACCCGGAGGCGTCCAAGACGCTCGTGCTGGTCGGCAAGGGCATCACGTTCGACTCCGGCGGCCTGTCGCTCAAGCCGTCCGAGGCCATGGACTGGATGAAGTCCGACATGGGCGGCGCCGCGGCCGTGCTCGGCGCGCTCGCCGCCATCGCCAAGTTCAAGCCCAAGGTGAACGTCGTCGGCTACATGGCCATCGCGGAGAACATGCCGAGCGGCACCGCGCAGCGGCCGTCCGACGTGCTGCGCATCTACGGCGGCAAGACCGTCGAGGTCCTCAACACCGACGCCGAGGGCCGCCTGGTCATGGCCGACGCCCTCGTCCGCGCCGGCGAGGACTCCCCGGACCTCCTCGTCGACGTCGCGACGCTCACCGGCGCGCAGCTCGTCGCGCTCGGCACCCGCACCACCGGCGTCATGTCCAACGACGACGACGTCCGGCAGAAGGTCGTCGACGCGGCGGGCCGCGCCGGGGAGGCGTCCTGGGGCATGCCGCTCCCGGACGAGCTGCGCAAGGGCCTGGACTCGTCGGTCGCCGACATCGCCAACATCAGCGGCGACCGGTGGGGCGGGATGCTCGTCGCCGGGGTGTTCCTCAAGGAGTTCGTGCCGGACGGCGTCAAATGGGCCCACCTCGACATCGCGGGCCCGTCCTTCAACAAGAGCGACGCGTACGGCTACACCCCGAAGGGCGGCACCGGCGCGGGCGCCCTCACGCTCGTCCAACTCGCCGAGGACCTCGCCGACGGAACTCTGTAACGTCCGGAGCCAGGGAATCAGGGAATAGCGCGGGGGACCCGCCCGCTGACCCGCGCGGAGAACAGAATAGGTTGCTTGTGGCGGCGAGGGCCCGCGACCGGCGCGGCCCCGCCACGGAGCACGACCACCACCTACAGTGGCGCCCGGCCCACGCGGCGCCACGACCCCGGGAAAGGGAGCGTCCAGTGGCTGACAACGGCCCCTTCGACATTGTCGTCCTAGGTGCCGGCAGCGGCGGTTACGCGTGCGCGCTGCGCGCCGCCGAGCTCGGCAAGTCCGTCGCGCTGATCGAGCGTGACGAGTCCCTCGGCGGGACGTGCCTCAACCGCGGCTGCATCCCCACCAAGGCGCTGCTGCACGCGGCCGAGGTGGCGGACCAGTCCCGCGAGGCGGCGAAGTTCGGCGTGAAGGCGACGTTCGAGGGCATCGACGTCCAGGGCGTGAACGCCTACAAGGACAAGGTCGTCTCGACGACCGTGAAGGGCCTCACCGGGCTGATCAAGGCCAGGGGCATCGAGGTCGTGCACGGCACCGGACGGCTCACCGGCCCGACCACGGTCGAGGTCACCACCGCCGCCGGGGAGGCCCGCGCCATCGAGGGGCGGCACATCGTCCTCGGCACCGGCTCGGCGCCGAAATCGCTGCCCGGCCTCGACATCGACGGCGAGCGCGTCATCTCCAGCGACCACGCGCTGCGGCTCGATCACGTCCCCGGCTCCGTCGTCATCCTCGGCGGCGGCGTGATCGGCGTCGAGTTCGCCAGCGTCTGGCGCTCGTTCGGCGCGGAGGTCACGATCGTCGAGGCCCTGCCGCACCTGCTGCCGCTGGAGGAGGAGTCCAGCTCCAAGCGGCTGGAGCGCGCGTTCCGCAAGCGCGGCATCAAGTTCGAGGTCGGCACCCGCTTCGAGAGCGCCAAGCCGACGCAGGGCGGCATCTCCGTCACCCTCGAAGGCGGCAAGACGATCGACGCCGAGCTGCTGCTCGTCGCGGTCGGGCGCGGCCCGATCTCCGACGGCATCGGCCTGGCCGAGGCCGGCGTCGAGACCGAGCGCGGGTTCGTCAAGGTCGACGAGTACTGCCGGACGAACGTCCCCACGATCTCCGCGGTCGGCGACCTGGTCCCGACGCCGCAGCTCGCCCATGTCGGCTTCGCCGAGGGGATCCTCGTCGCCGAGCGGGTCGCCGGACTCAACCCGGCCTCGATCGACTACGACGGCGTTCCCCGCATCACCTACTCCGACCCCGAGGTGGCCTCGGTCGGCATCACGACCGCCGTGGCCCGAGAGCGCGGGTACGAGATCAAGGAGGTCACCTACGACCTGGCCGGCAACCCCAAGAGCAAGATCCTGGGGACGCAGGGCGAGGTCAAGGTGATCGCGGCCGTGGACGGTCCCGTCCTCGGCCTGCACATGGTCGGGGCGCGCGTCGGCGAGCTCATCGCGGAGGGGCAGCTCATCTACAACTGGGAGGCCCTGCCAGGTGAGGTGGCCCAGCTGATCCACCCGCACCCGACCCAGTCCGAGGCGGTCGGCGAGGCCCACCTCGCCCTCGCCGGCAAACCACTGCACGTACACGGCTGAAGCGCCGCAACCGTATTCCGAAGGAGTCGCTGAGACATGCCGGTCTCCGTCACCATGCCCCAGCTCGGCGAGAGCGTCACCGAGGGCACCGTCACCCGCTGGCTCAAGAAGGAGGGCGAGCGCGTCGAGACCGACGAGCCGCTCCTTGAGGTGTCGACCGACAAGGTCGACACCGAGATCCCCTCCCCCGCCTCGGGCATCCTGACCAGCATCACCGTCGCCGAGGACGAGACCGTCGAGGTCGGCGCCGAGCTGGCGGTGATCGGCGACGAGGGCGAGCCCGCGGGCGACGCCGGCGGCGAGTCGGGTGCGCAGGCGTCCGCCGAGCCGGCCGAGGCCCAGCAGGAGGCACCGGCAGAGCAACCAGCGCCGGCCGAGCAAGCAGCGCCGGCCGCGCAGGAAGCACCCGCCCAAGCGGAGGAACAGCCAGAGCAGGCGCCGGCGGCCAAGGCACCGCCGTCCGGCGGTGGCGGCGGCACGCCGGTCACGCTGCCCGCCCTTGGCGAGAGTGTCACCGAGGGCACCGTGACCCGCTGGCTGAAGCAGGTCGGCGACAGCGTGGCCGTCGA
>JBOGXT010000399.1:0-11383 GCA_050694635.1 Thermoleophilaceae bacterium | reverse complement strand
CTGCTGCGCAGCGCCGCCTCGAGCGCGGCGTCGCCGCCCTCGGGCAGCTCGGCCATGCCGTTGGCGGTGGGCATGTCGTTCATGGAGTCCATCCTTCTCTCAGCGTTCTCAGTCCCTCGAAGACGTTGCGACGCGCCGCGTCCTCCGAGGACTCGAGCAGCCGCGCGAGCTCCTCGTATGGCATTCCGAGCACGGTCCGGCAGAAGACGGCGGTGCGCTGCTTCGGTGGCAGGCCGCGGACGGCCGCCCACAGCTCGGGCTCGTCGTCCGCGAGGTGGTCGGCGCCGGGCGCGGCGCCGGCCGGGCGCTCCGGCACGGACTCCACCGGCACCGGCCGGCGGCCCCGGGAGCGGTGCAGGTCGACCGCCTTGTTGTGCGCGATCCGCAGCAGCCAGGCGAGCAGGTTGTCCGCCCGCCGCAGCTTCGGGTAGGCCCGCAGAGCGGCGATCCAGGTCTCCTGGAAGCAGTCGTCCGCCTCGGAGCGTCCGGCGGTCGCCACGCAGAAGCGGTAGACGTCCACGCGGTGCTCCTCGAGCAGGGCCTGGAAGGGCGGAAGCTTCACGTCAGTAGAACGCTCGCAGCATGTCCCCCGTGAGGTCAGGCGCGGATGAAGACCGGCGCCCCGAGGGGGACCGTCTCGATCAGCCAGCGCGCGCGGCGAGACACGGTGCGAAGGCAACCGAGGCTGACCGGCTGCCCGATGCTGGACTCGTCGCTGGTCGCGTGAACCGCCAGGCGGTCGCCGCCCGGCCAGTACTCTGGGAGGTCGGTCTGGTGGCCCGAGAGCGCGAGGACGCAACAGCCGTAGGCGGACTCGGGATCGGTCACGCGGAGCTTGTCGGTGACCGTGAAGCGGCCTTCCGGAGTCGGGTTCTCGCGCCGGCCGATCGCCACGCGCATCTTGCGGACGGTGTGACCGTCGCGGCGTACGAAGAGCGTTCGCTTCGACAGGTCGGCGTGGAGCGACCAGCGGACGCAGTCGACCCGGGCGCGCTCTCGCCGGACCCAGGCGACCTCGCCGTTTTGTAGCTCGGCCGCCTGCACGCCGAGCCAGTCGCCCCGCTGCTCGAGCACCCCGAGCACCCGCGGCGAGCCCCACTCGGTCCTTGCGGTGATCCGCATGCGCTTGCGACCGCCCGGCTCGCGGTAGAGGGTGGTCGCGCGCGACACGTAGGCGACGGAGTAGCAGGAGACCGCCTGCGGGTCCGTGGGGAAGGGCGCCGCGAGTGGACCGCCCTTGGCGGGGATGAAGTGGCGGGTGCCGTCGCCGCCGCCTCCGGACGGCTCGATGACACGTTTGATGTCGCCGAACTGGGTGGCACCGAGGACGCCCGCGGCGCCCACCAGCGAGGCGACGCCGATGCCCAACAGGGCGAGCGGAACGGCCCTCCGAGGCGGATCGGGAACCTCGCGCTCGCGGGCGGCGAGCATCTCGAGAACGGGCTCGTTGGGGGCGTGGTCGGCGGGCTCGGCGTTGGCGGCTTCTCCCGGCGCGCCTTCCACCTCTTCCTTCTCCTCCTCCTCCTCGACCTCTGGCTCCGAAGCCGGCACCGGTACCGGCACCAGCGCCGGGCCTCTCGCCGTGATCTTCGCGTCGTCCGGTGGCGGCACGGGCGTGAGGCGGCCTCCGCCCGATTCCATCGCGAACTCCTCGCCGACCGTCGCCGATACCGCGCTCCAGGTGTCGGGCTCGAGCAGCGCCTTCAACACCGCGCCGAGGTCCTCGCCGCGCTGCAGCTCCATCTCGTCGGCGAGCCGCTCGATGGCCCGCGCCCGGCGGCGAGCCACGTCGGTCGACTCGCACTCGTACAGCCGCGCCAGCGCCTCGTCCGGCACGCGCCGGCGCAGCGACAGCGAGAGGAGCTCGCGGTCCCGCGGATGGATGCGGTCGAGCGCCTGGGCGAGTTGTTCGGGACGAATCACGATGAATTCCGGGCGCGCGGGCAGCGTCAGGCGGCCCGCGCCGGCGGCTCTGGCAAGCGTACTGAGCACGGAAGTCAGATCCGAAGCGTGCTCTCGCCTCGACTGTCGCGGCGGCCGGGGGGCGGGGACGGAGGGGGTGGGATTCGAACCCACGAGGGACCGGGATGGCCCCTAGCGGTTTTCAAGACCGCCGCATTCGACCACTCTGCCACCCCTCCGTGACGCCTCAATCGTAGGGCCGCCGCCGTAGGCTGCGTCCCCCTGGATCGCGTCGTCAGCTGACTCAGATGTCGCGCCGCGAGGTGAGCAAGGCGGCCGCCGCCACCAGCGCGAGCGTGTAGGCGCTCCAGATCAGCGCCGCAACCCCGAACGGCAGCAGGTCGTCGCCGCCGAAGTCCTCCTCGGTGCCGCCGGTGATGCTCGCGGCGAGCCCGCTCAGGGACAACGCGTCGTAGCCGTCGATGAGCGCGGTCAGGGCCGGGTCCACGACGAATAGGAAGATCAGCACGAACACCACTGCCGCCACCTGATTGCGAACAAGCGCGCCCAGCCCCGCGCCGAGCGCGGCGGCCAACCCCGCGTAGAGCACCCCGCCCAGGAAGATGCCGAGAACCTCGCCGGTCGAGAGCGAGGCGGCGTCCTTCGCGGCCAGCCAGGGGAGCGCCACGGCCGCGGTCAGCACCGCCGCACAGAGCCCGACCGCCACCCCCGCGACCCCACACGCGAGCGCCTGCGAGGACGTCACTCGCAGCCGCACCGGCGTGACCAGCAACGTCCAGGCGATCGTCCCGTGGCGATACTCGCCCGCGCCGAAGACGACGCCGAGGACCAGCATCATCAGCCCGCTGCCTCCCGCCGACGAGAGCAGCGACCGTACGTCGCTCTCGTCGAAGTCCGAGTCGATGGCGAGCGGCAGCACGACCGCGAGCATCACCAGCGCGAGCGTCGCCCCCGCCAGGCCCCAGAACGTGCGCGTCGTGCGCAGCTTGAGCAGCTCGGCGCCCACCACGCGGATCACCGGCCTGCCTCCGTGCCCTCGGTCAGCGCGAGGAACACGTCCTCGAGCGACTGTGCCTGCCGGTAGAGCTCGTGCACCGCCACGCCCTGCTCGGCGGCGGTGTCGCCCACGGCCTCGAGCGTCGATCCGTGCACGGCCAGCCACTCGCCCTGGGCGTCCTCGGCCGCCACCTCCTTGACGCGTAGCGCCTCGCGGAGGCGATCGCGCCCGGGGCTGCGCACCCACACCGTGCCCTCGGCCCCGGCCGTGAGCTCGTCGACCGTGCCCTGGGCGATCAGCCGGCCGCGGCTGACCACCACGACCGCGTCGACCGTCTGTGCCACCTCCGCCAGCACGTGGCTCGAGATCAGCACCGTGCGACCCTCCGCCGCGCGGGCGCGCAGGAAGTCGCGCAGCCAGCGGATGCCCTGCGGGTCGAGCCCGTTGGCGGGTTCGTCGAGCACGAGGCCGCGCGGGTCGCCGAGCAGCGCCCCGGCCAGGCTGAGGCGCTGGCGCATGCCGAGCGAGTAGCCCTTCACGCGCCGGGCGCCGGCCCCATCCAGCTCCACCAGGCGCAGCACCTCGTCCACGCGCGTGGCCGGGAGGCCGGCCGCGGCCGCCAGGACTCGCAGGTGGTTGCGGCCGGTCCGGCCAGGGTGGAACTGCGGACCCTCGAGCACCGCCCCGAGCACCCGAACCGGATCGTGCAGCTCGCGGTAGGACCGGCCGTCCACAGTCGCCGAGCCCGAGGTGGGCAGGGTCAGGCCGAGCAGCGTCCGCAGCGTCGTAGTCTTGCCGGCGCCGTTAGGGCCGAGGAAGCCGAGGACCCGGCCGGGATCGGCCCTGAAGCTGAGTCCGTCCACGGCGAGGGTCGCGCCGAAGCGCTTGGTCAGCGAGCTGACCTCGAGCATCACACAGCCGCGATCGTCTCGGGCGCGCCGTACTCGCGCAGCATCGCCGGAACCTCCACGATGCCGTCGTCGCGCTGGTGGTTCTCGGCGATCGCGATGATCGTGCGGCCGACCGCCACCGCGGTGCCGTTCAGCGTGTGCACGTGCCTGGGCGACTCGCCCTCCTCCCGCCGGTAGCGGATGTCGAGGCGGCGGGCCTGGTAGCTCGTGGTGTTCGAGCACGAGGTGAGCTCCCGGAAGCGCCCCTGCCCGGGCAGCCAGGCCTCGAGGTCGTACTTCTTGGCGGCCGAGTTGCCGAGGTCGTCGACGGCGATGTTGACCACGCGATAGGGAATACCGAGCGCCCTGAGGATCTCCTCCTCGATCGCCAGCAGCCGCTCGTGCTCGGCCTTCGACTCCTCGGGCTCCACGAACGCGAACATCTCGACCTTGTCGAACTGGTGCACCCGGAAGATGCCCTGCGTGTCCTTCCCCGCCGCGCCGGCCTCGCGCCGGAAGCAGGACGAGAAGCCGGCGTAACGCAGCGGCAGCCGCCCCGGCGCGATGATCTCACCCGCGTGCAGCGAGGCAAGCGGCACCTCGCTCGTGCCGGCCAGGTACAGCTCGTCGTCCGGCACCCGGTAGATCTGCTGCTCGGTGTCCGGCAGGAAGCCCGTGCCGAACAGCGCCTGCTCGCGAATCATCACCGGCGGCACGACCGGCGTGAAGCCCTTCTCGTCGAGCAGGGAGACCGCCCACTGAACGAGCGCCAGCTCCAGCCGCACGAGCGGGCCCTTCAGGTAGGCGAACCGGGAGCCGGCCACCCGCGCTCCCGTCTCCAGGTCAAGGTGCCCGCCGAGCAGCTCCACGTGGTTGCGGCCCGTGCGGCCCGACTCGCCCTCCTCGCGCAGCACCTCGTCCTCGTCCGGCGCGGTCTCGTCCGGCAGGTTGGGCAGCGTGGCCACGGCCGCGCTGCGGCGCTCCTCGACCTCGCGCAGCTCCTCATCGAGCTCCTTCTCGCGCGCGGAGACGCGGCCGACCTCCTCGATCGCCTCCGACGCGTCGCCGCCGGTCCGCTTCAGCTCGCCGATCCGCTTCGACGCCTCGTTCTTTCGCCGTCGCAGCTCCTCCAGCTCGGGGAGGATCGCGCGGCGGCGCTCGTCGAGCTCGAGCGCCTCGTCGAGCTGCGCGCTGTCGAAGCCGCGCCGGCGCAGCGCGGCTCGCGCCGGCTCCGGGTCCTCGCGGATCTGCCTGAGGTCGAGCAGCGCGACCCCCGTGCCCGGCTAGGGCCCGGTCTCGCCGGAGGAGGTCGGGTCGTTCGTGCCGCTCCCCCCGCCGGAGTACTCGGCCAGGAAGTCCGCCACCAGATCGGCGTCCTCGCCGACCACTACGTTCGCGGGCATGATCGCCCCGGAGAAGCCGCCGTTCCGGATCGCGTAGAGGGCGTCGTCGCGGCTTACCTGGCGCACGTTGAAGTTCGGCCCGTTCGTGCGCTCGCCGCCCTGTAGCGCGCCGGGCGGCTTCGAGCCGTAGGCGTTGGCGGCGTCGAGCGAGTGGCACCCCGAGCAGCGCTCGTTGAACAGCACGGCCCCCTCGTGCGCCGCCGTCTGGTCCTCGGGGACCTCTATCTCGCCGCCGCAGCCGGCCGCGATGACGGCTGCGAGGGCGCAGAGAAAGGCGGCTGGGCGCGTCACGGCGGCGCATAGTATCCGCTGCCCATGCGTCGACTCGCGGTCCCCTGCGCCCTCCTGCTCTGCCTCGCCGGGTGCGGCGGCGACGACGACGAGGAGCAGGCGCGGAGCGTCACGGTCAACCCGAACTCGACCCTCCGTGTGACCGGGGACGAGTACTCGTTCGACCCCGGCCGAGTGGTCGTCAGGGGCGCGGGGCCGCTCACGATCAGGCTGCGGAACGCCGGTGAGCTGGCCCACAACCTGCGGCTCGAGCGCGACGGCAAGGACGTCGGCGGCACGCCGACGTTCGCGGGCGGGGAGACGCAGTCCGGCCGCGTGAACCTCGAGCACGGACGCTACGAGATGATCTGCACCGTCGGCGACCACGCCGACCTGGGCATGAGGGGCGAGCTGGAAGTGAAGTGAGCAGGAACCGCCACCGGATCGGCGAACCCCCACACTGCCCCGGCGACGGCCGGTGACGGCCTCCTGTTCGCGGATCCTTCGCTCGGCGGTCGTCCACATCGGCGGCGATAGGCCGCCGCCGGGGTCGATTTCTCAAGTCAGGCGCTTCGCCATCCGCAGCAGCGTCCCGCGGCGGCCCGGCCGCAGGTCGACCTCGTCCATCAGCACCCGCATGAACTCGAGCCCGCGGCCGCCCTCCGGCAAGTCGCCTCGGCGCACGACGCGCGGCACGAAGCTGCCCGTGTCGAGCACCTCGAAGACCAGCGCCCCGGACTCCTCGGCGGCGAGGATCCGGATCGGGTCGTCGGGCGAGCGTGACCCGTGCTGGATCGCGTTGGTCACCGCCTCGCTCACGGCGAGCTTCACCTCGTAGCGGGCGTCGGCGTCGAAGCCGAACTCGGCGGCCGCATCCTCCGCGAAGTCGCGCGCCTCCTTGAGCCGGTTGAGATCGGCTCGCATCGAGTGCTCACGGGGGCGGAAGCTCACCATCGCATGGTCCAACCGGTCAGGCGGTGAAGTGTTACGCGAAGTCGAGCGATCTGGATCGTGAGGCGCCGGCGGTCAGCCGCGCGGGCGAGTCTCGAGCGTGGAGATCTTCCAGTCCCCGTTCTCCTTGACGAGGTCCAGCGTCTGCTCGCTGCGGACGAGCGGGTTCTCCAGCCGGGCCGTCGCTTCGTCCCCGTCCTGCTCCACCTCGACGTCGAGGTCCTCGACGTCCTCTGTCGTCAGGCCGGGGTTCAGCCCGGCGGCGAGCTCCATCACGTCGGCGCAGCCGCGGCCCGCTTCACGGGCGGCGGGGGCGCTCTCGATCTCCCCGCGCAACCGCTCGGCGAGCTGGTCGCAGGCCCTGGCGCCATCGCGTTCGACGACGGCATCGAAGTAGTCGCGCACCACCTCGTCCGGATCCGAGCCGCCGCAGCCCGCGGCCAGCAGCGCGAGCAGAGCGAGCGCGAGCGAGGCCAGGCGGGCGAGCACGCCCGGATCGTAGCGGCATGGCGCTGTCCCTCCGCGAGCGACGCCGCACCTGCAAGGCGGTCGCAGAAAGCGTTTGCTTGCAGGAGCGTTGGGTGCTGATCCAAGCGCCGGGCTGGCGCGAAAGACCACGTTGACAGCTCCGCGACCTGGTCCATTGGCAAGCGGAGCATGGAACCCACCTAAGGAGGAGTGAGCATGAGAAAGCTCGCCCTGGTCGCTGTGCTCGCGGCCTCGGCCATCGCCGTGGCGATTGGCCTGGGCTCGAGCCACCGCGAGGCGCCCGGCTCGTCGCTGGACCCGACCGGCGACTGGACCGACGTCTACTTCTTCACGCCCAACGACGACCCCGGCAGCGCCGTCGTCATCGGCAACGTGATCCCGTTCGAGGACCCCGCGGGCGGACCGCTGTTCTACTCGCTGGATCCCAACGCCCACTACTACCTCAACTTCGACAACACCGGCGACGGCCGCTACGACATCCGCTACCGCTTCGAGATCGAGGACAAGATCAACAAGCAGACGCGGCTCGCGCTGGGCCAGAGCGGCCAGGTCACGTCGGTGAGGGACAAGGACCTGCTGCTGCGCCAGACGTACGACGTGGTGCGTGAGAAGTACAACCGCCGCGGCAAGCTGATCCGCGAGAGGACGGTGGCACGGAACGTCCCGGTGGCGCCGAGCAACTTCGGCCCCAAGACGATGCCGAACTACCAGGACCTCGTCGACAAGTCCGTCCGCGGGCTGCGCGGCGGCGGTCAGGTGTTCGTCGGCCAGCGCGACGACGCGTTCTTCATCGACCTCGGCATGACGTTCGACCTGGTCAACTTCCGCGACGCCACGACCGGCAACGCCGGCGGCTACAAGGACGATCTGGCCGGCTACGCCGTGCACTCGTTCGTGCTGAAGCTGCCAGAGCGGGCGCTCACCCGCAACGGCAAGCCGGTCGGCGCACCGGACGCCTCGAACGCCGCTGTCGGCGTCTGGGCCTCGACCGAGCGCCGCAAGCTCGTGGTGAGCAACGGGCGTGGTCGTGGCGGCCGCGGGCCGTGGGTCCAGGTCAACCGCCTCGGCAACCCGCTGATCAACGAGCTGTTCATCCCGATCTCGCGCAAGGACGAGTTCAACCGCACCAAGCCGCACCAGGACGGGAAGAGGTTCGGCGAGTACGCGCTCGAGCCCGAGCTGATCAAGGCGCTCAACGCCCTGTTCAACCTCGGCATCAAGGAGACCGACCGGACCGACATCGTCCAGGCGCTGTTCACCGGGATCCCCGGTGTGACCCAGATCGGGCGCAAGCCGGTGCCCGCGGACACGCTGAAGCTGAACCTCGGCGTGCCGCCCACGGCCCCGGAGCAGGCGAGCCGCTTCGGCGTGATCGGCGGCGACAACGCCGGCCTGCCGAACGGCCGCAGGCTGTTCGACGACACCGTCGACATCTACCTGCGCGTGGCCGGCGGCTTCCTGGTCCCCGAGGACCAGGGCGGAAAGAAGCTGCCGCTCGGCGACGGCGTGGACGTGAACGACAAGCCGTTCCTGTCCGGCTTCCCGTACGCCGCGGCGCCGGACTCCGGCTTCGACTCGCGCATCAAGAAGGACCAGCCCACGCACGCCCCGACGCCGGGCTCGCCGCCGCTGGTGCCCTAGCAGTCGCCCAGGCGGGGGGCCGGGCCTTCGGGCCGGGCCCCCCGCAAGGGCCTCGACCGATTGGCGGGAAAGTTGGGTTGATCCAAACACGTGACACCCGCGAAGATCGAGTTGTCAGCTCCGCGACCTGGTCCCTGGCATGCGGAGCATCGGAACCCACTAAGGAGGAGTGAGCATGAGAAAGCTCGCCCTTGTAGCCGTCCTGGTGGCGTCGGCCATCGCCGTGGCGGTCGGCCTGGGCTCGAGTCACCGGGAGGCGCCCGGCTCGTCGCTGGACCCGACCGGTGACTGGACCGACGTCTACTTCTTCACGCCCAACGACGACCCCGGCAGCGCAGTGGTGGTCGGCAACGTGATCCCGTTCGAGGATCCGGCCGGCGGACCGCTCTTTTACTCGCTGGACCCCAACGCCCACTACTACCTCAACTTCGACAACACCGGCGACGGCCGCCACGACATCCGCTATCGCTTCGAGATCGAGGACATCATCGACAAGCGGACGCGGCTGGCGCTCGGCCAGAGCGGCCAGGTCACCTCCGTCGACGATCCCGACCTGCTGCTTCGCCAGACCTATGACGTCGTGCGCGAGGAGTACAACCGCCGCGGCAAGCTGACCGACAGCGATGAGGTCGCCGAGGACCTCCCGGTGGCGCCGAGCAACTTCGGCCCCAAGACGATGCCGAACTACCAGGCTCTCGTCGACCAGTCGGTCAAGCCGCTGCCCGGCGGCGGCCAGGTCTTCGTCGGCCAGCGCGACGACGCGTTCTTCATCGACCTCGGCATGACGTTCGACCTGATCAACTTCCGGGACGCCACGACCGGCAACGCCGGCGGCTACAAGGACGACGTGGCCGGCTACTCGGTGCACTCGTTCGTGCTGAAGCTCCCGGAGAAGGCGCTCACCCGTAACGGCAAGTCCGTCAGCGGAGCCGACGCCTCCAACGCCGCTGTCGGCGTCTGGGCCTCGACCGAGCGCCGCAAGCTCGAGGTGACCGACGGACGTGACCGCGGCGGCGCGGGACCGTGGGTGCAGGTCAACCGCCTCGGCAACCCGCTGATCAACGAGCTGTTCATCCCGATCTCGCGCAAGGACGAGTTCAACCGGACCGAGCCGCAGGACGACGGGCCGAACTTCGGCCAGTACGCCCTCGAGCCCGAGCTGATCAAGGCGCTCAACGCCCTGTTCAACCTCGGGATCAAGGAGACCGACCGGACCGACATCGTCCAGGCGCTGTTCACCGGGATCCCCGGGCTCACTCAGATCGGGTCCGACCCGGCCGCGGCCGACACGCTGAAGCTGAACCTCGGCGTGCCGCCCACGGCTCCGGGCCAGGCGAGCCGCTTCGGCGTGATCGGCGGCGACCTCGCCGGCCTGCCCAACGGCCGCAGGCTGTTCGACGACACCGTCGACATCTTCCTGCGCGTGGCCGGCGGCTTCCTGGTCCCGCCGGCTCAGGGCGGGAAGCAGCTGCCGCTCGGCGATGGCGTTGACGTGAACGACAAGGCGTTCCTGCCCACGTTCCCGTACGCCGCGGCGCCGGACTCCGGTTTCGACTCGCGCATCAAGAAGGACCAGCCCACGCATGCCCCGACCCCGGGCTCGCCGCCGCTGGTGCCGTAAGAAGTCCACAGGGCAAAGGGGCCCCGGCCGTACGCCGGGGCCCCCGCCCGCCCCCAACCGAACAGATGACACTCGCACTCAGAAGACTTCCCTCCCTCGCCGTGGCCGGCGTGGTCTTCGTGGTCGCTCTGGCCGTGTTCACGCTGGTCAACCGCCCCCCGGCCTCGCTGCCGGGAACGGCCGGCTCGGCTCCGGCGCCCGCCCCGTCCTCCTCGGTCTCCACGGAGGCGCGGATCGGCGGCCTCGAGGCGGCGCTCGAGCGCGGCGACGGCGAGCCCGAGACCTACGCGGCGCTCGGTAGCGCGCTCATGCAGCGGCTCCGCGAGACCGGTGACGCCGGCCTCTACCGGCGCGCCGACATGGCCTTCGCGGAGGCGCTCGAGCGCGATCCGAGCAACCTCGATGCCACGGTCGGCCTCGGGACCCTGGCGCTCGCCAGGCACGACTTCCGGGCCGGCCTGCGCCATGGACTGAGGGCGCAGCGCATCAACCCGAGCTCGTTCGCGCCGTTCGCGGTCCTGGTCGACGCTCGGATCGAGCTCGGCCGCTACGCCGCCGCCGAACGCACGCTCCAGCAGATGATCGACTTCAAGCCGGCGCTCGCCTCGTACGCGCGCGTGTCTTACTACCGCGAGCTCCACGGAGACCTCGAGGGCGCCCTCGACGCGATGCGCCTGGCGGTCTCGTCGGCTCCAGGTCCGGGCGAGAACCGCTCCTACGTGCAGACGCTGCTCGGCAACCTTGAGTTCGAGCGCGGACGGATCGCCGCCGCCGAGGACGCCTACCGGATGGCGCTGGCGGGCTTCGCCGCCTACGCGCCCGCCGAGGCGGGACTCGCGCGTGTCGACGCCGCCCGCGGGAGGCTCGGTTCGGCGATCGCGCGTCTACGCGGCGTGGTGCAGCGGCTTCCTCTGCCGGGGTACGTGATCGCGCTCGGCGAGACCGAGCTCGCGGCCGGCCGGCCGGTGGCCGCGAAGGCCAGCTTCGACCTCGTGCGCGCACAGCAGCGACTGCTCGGCGCGAGCGGCGTGAACACCGATGCCGAGATCGCCGTCTTCGAGGCCGACCACGGCGACAGCGCCCGGGCGCTGCGGCTTGCGCGCGACGGCTACGAGGCTGCGCCGAGCGTTCGCTCCGCGGACGCGCTGGGCTGGGCGCTCACTCGCGCCGGCCGGCCCCGCGCGGGCCTGGCCTACGC
>JBOGXT010000398.1:0-7857 GCA_050694635.1 Thermoleophilaceae bacterium | reverse complement strand
GGCCGGCCGTCGGGTCGTTCGTGAGCACCACGCCCGGGGCGACGAAGACGTCGTCGTCCAGCACCGACCAGGCCGTGATGTAGGCCCCGGTCTGCAGCTTCACGCGCGCGCCGATCCGGACGTCGTTCTCCACCGACGCCCCGCGCCCCACCACGCTCTCGGCGCCGATCTCGGTCCGCTCGCGCACGTGCGCCTGGTCTGCCACCACGCACCGATCGCCGATTCGGGCTCCGGCGAGCACCACGGCGGCCGCCCCCACCGCCACGCCGTCGCCGAGCACCGCCGGGGCCGGCGCCTCACGCGAACTGGTCGAGCGGGCGCCCAGCGTCAGCGGCTTCCCGACCACGCACCCGTCGCCCAGCCGCACCCCCGACCCGACGACCGTTCCGGCGTGCACCACGACGTTCCCACCGATCGCCGCGTCGTCGGGCAGCTCCACCCCCTCGCCCAGCAGCAGCCCCGGCGCCCGCTCAGACTCGCGCAGCACGCGAGCTCTCCTGCAACGACCGCTGGAGGGTCTCGAGCACCCGCACCACCCGCAGCCCGGCCTCGCCGCCGGAGCGCGGCTCGGCGCCGTCGCGCACGCGCTCGACGAAGTGGCGACACTCGATGCTGAGCGGCTCCTCGTTGGGCACGCGCGGCGAGAAGATGTCGCCGGACCGTGCTATGTACTCGCCGTACGAGGCCCAGCTCTCGTCGAAGCCCTTGTCGTAAACCGTGAGCTTGCGCTCCAGCTCCATGTCGTCGAAGGTCGCCATCTTGCGGGAGCCGACCACCGTGAAGCGGCGCTCCTTGTGCGGGTCGAGCCAGGACAGGTGCATGTGGGCGGCGAGCCCGGAGGGGAAGCGCAGGTAGCAGAAGACCACGTCCTCGATCCCCTCCTGCATGTAGCTCTCGCCCACCGCGCGGCACTCGTAGGGCTCCTCGCCGGCCAGCCGCAGCAGCACCGAGACGTCGTGGGCGCCGAGCGACCAGAGGGCGTTCTCGTCGGGACGCAGGACGCCGAGGTTGAGCCGGTTCGAGTACAGGTAGCGGACGTCGCCGAGCTCGCCGGAGTCGATCAGCTGCTTCAGCTGCTCCACGCCCGGGTGGTACTCGAGCAGGTGCCCGACCATCAGGACGCGGCCGCTCTCCCGGGCGGCCTGGAGCACACGCTCCGCGTCGTCCACCGACCGGGCGAGCGGCTTCTCGACGAAACAGTGCTTGCCGGCGCGCAGGACCCGCTCGGCCAGCGAGGCGTGCGTGGGCACGGGGGTGGCGATCGCGATCGCGTCGAGGTCGCCGTCGTCGAGGAGGTCGTCGAGCGAGGTGCTCGTGCGCGCGCCGGGGTGGGCGGCGGCGTGGCGCTCGAGGCGCTCCGGCGCGGAATCGCAGAGCCAGGCGACGTCGGCGAGACGGCTGAAGTTGCGGGCCAGGTTCGGGCCCCAGTAGCCGAGCCCGACGACCCCGATTCTCACAGCCGAACGAGGTTCGGGGCCTCGATGCCGCGCGTGACCCCGCGGAAGTCCACCACGAGCGGCGTCTCGCGTACGAGGCGCTCGACGTCGAGATCGGGGTGGGCGGTCACGATCACGATGCAGTCGGGCTCGTCGGGCCACTCGCTGCGCAGGCCCAGGTCGGGCAGCTCAGGGACGTAGTCGTCGTGATAGCTCAGCTCGGCGCCCTGCTCGCGCAGGAGCCGCATGATCCGCAGCGCGGGCGACTCGCGGAGGTCGCCGACCCCGGGCTTGTAGGACACCCCCACGATCGCCACGTTCGAGCCCCTCACCGGCTTGGCGTGGTCGTTCAGCGCCCGCGCGATCCGCTCGACGCAGAAGTACGGCATGCGCTGGTTGACCTCGCCGGCCAGCTCGATGAACTCGGTCTGCATGTCGAACTCGCGCGCCCGCCAGGCGAGGTAGAACGGGTCGACCGGCAGGCAGTGCCCGCCCATTCCCGGGCCGGGCTTGAACGACATGAAGCCGTAGGGCTTGGTAGCGGCCGCGTCGACCACCTCCCACACGTCGATTCCCATGCGGTCGCAGAGGATCGCCAGCTCGTTGACCAGCGCGATGTTCACCGAGCGGAACACGTTCTCGAGCAGCTTGGTGAGCTCCGCCTCCTCGGGGCCGGTTACCGGGATCACCCGGTCGCAGACGAGCGCGTAGAGCTCCACCGCACGGCGCAGGCACTCGTCCGTCAGGCCGCCCACGATCTTGGGCGTGGTGCGCATCGTGTAGTCGGTGCGGCCGGGGTCGATCCGCTCCGGCGAGAAGGCCAGGTGGAAGTCGCGGCCCGCGGCGAGGCCGGACTCCTCGAGGAGCGGGGCGAAGCGCTCGCGCGTGGTGCCGGGGTAGGTGGTGGACTCGAGCACCACCAGCTGTCCCTGCTGAAGCACGCCGGCCAGCCCGGTGCCCGTGGCGATCAGCGGCTGGAGGTCCGGCTCGCGGTTGCGCGTGAGGGGGGTCGGCACAGCCACCACGACCGCGTCGACCTTTGCCAGGTCGGCGTAGCGGGTGGTCGTGTGGAAGCGCTCGCGGATGCCGGCGAGCGCCTCGGCCGGGACGTCCTCCACGTGGGAACGGCCGGCGCCGAGCGCCTCGATGACGCGTCCGTCCACGTCCACGCCCACCACATCCTGACCCGCCTCGGCGAACGCCACAGCCAGCGGCAGCCCAACGTAGCCCAGGCCGACGATGCCGATCTTCATAGTCGCGCAGTGTAGGCCGCGACCACGTCGCGAACCCGCTCTGCGGCCCGTCCGCCGCCGTACAGCTCCGGCCGCTCGACCGGCGGTGTGCGCTCGAGCGCGGCGAGCGCCGCCTCGCGATCGAGGCCCACCAACGTGTTCCAGCCCGCCTCCACCGTCTCCACCCACTCCGTCGTGTCTCGCAGGGTCACGCAGGGAACACCCAGGAGGTAGGCCTCCTTCTGCACCCCGCCCGAGTCGGTCAGGATCGCTCGCGCCTGGCGCGCCAGCTCCAGGAAGTCCAGGTAGCCGAGCGGCGGGATCAGGTCGACGCCGGCCAGGCGCTCGATCAGCATGGTCCCCTCGAGGCGGTCGCGCGTCCGTGGATGGGCGGGGAAGACGACCCTGAGGCCGGTCGCGACGGGCAGAGCTTCGAGCAGCTCCACCAGGCGGACGAGGCGCTCCGGCCGATCGACGTTGCCGGCGCGGTGGCATGTGACGGCGAGGTAGGCCCCCGGCTCGAGGCCGAGGTCGGCGACGACGGTGGAGCGCTCGGCGGCGATGTCCCGGAACGCGAGGGAGACGTCCGCCATCACGTCACCGACGAGGTGTGCCTCCCCCGGCGCGTTCTCGCGGGCCAGATTTGCAATCGCGGTCGCCGTCGAGCACAGCAGCAGGTCGCTGGCGTAGTCGGTGAGCACCCGGTTCAGCTCCTCGGGCATCGTCCGGTCGAACGAGCGCATCCCCGCCTCGACGTGGCCAAGCGGAATGTTCGCCTGCGCGGCGGCCAGGGCACCGGCGAGCGTCGAGTTCGTGTCGCCGTAGACTAGGACCAGGCCGGGCGCGAGGTCGCCCAGCACGGGCTCGAGCGCGGCGAGGATGCGCGCGGTCTGCGCGGTGTTCGTGCCCGAACCGGCGCCCAGCTCGCGATCGGGAGCGGGAATACCGAGCTCCGCGAAGAACACCTGGGAGAGGTCGTCGTCGTAGTGCTGGCCTGTGTGCACGATCACCTCGTCGTGGGCTTCGCGCAGCAGGCGGGACACCGCAGCGGCCTTCACGAACTGAGGCCGGTTGCCGATGATCGTGGCGATTCGCACTGACTGGACCTACGATGGGATGCGAATGACGAAGCTAATCGCAGGAGCGTTCGGGCTGGCGACGGACGTCGCGCGCCACGTGGCGTGGTACGTCTCGCATCAGATTCGCTAGCGCCGGCGCCCGATCTCTTCCTGCACCTGTAGCCG
This sequence comes from Thermoleophilaceae bacterium, assembly GCA_050694635.1. GTDB lineage: Bacteria > Actinomycetota > Thermoleophilia > Solirubrobacterales > Thermoleophilaceae > JACVRW01. Next base: position 3,945 of record JBOGXT010000398.1, on the reverse strand, counting down.
GAAGGCCTCCGCGGCCTCCCGGGTCCGCGGTCCCTCCTCGAACTCGGCCTCCTCGACCGCCCCAATCGACTGGACCTCGCGGATCGTCGAGGCGAGAAAGGCCTCGCTCGCCGCGAACAGCACGTCCTGCGCGCAGGCCCTCTCCTCCACGTCGAGCAGCTTTGTCAGCCGGTCACGGGTGATCGAGGCCAGGATGTGCTCCTCCAGCGGAGGCGTGCAGAGCGTGCCGTCGCGATCGACCCAGAAGAGCGTCGAGGTGGGGGCCTCGAGCACCCGGCCGTGCGGGGTGACCAGGAGCGCCTCGTCGAAGCCGCGCTCCTGCGCGAGCCGCGTGCAGAGCATGTTCGCCCCGTACGAGAGCGACTTGATCCCGTCGAGCACGTGCGTGGGCGCGTAGGTGACGAAGCCGAGCCGTACGCCCTGCGGCTTCGGCGGGGCGGGCTCGGTCAGCAGCAGCCGCCGTCCCCCGCGCGTGACCACGACGCGCAGCGCGCCGTCGAACGTCTCGCCGCCGCCGCGGGCCTCGAGCAGCTCGGGGATCTCGGACTCCAGATCGGCCCGAAAGACCTCCGGCAGGCGAAGGTTCGCCCCCGAACGCTCGAGCCGGTCCAGGTGCTCGGCGAGCGCGAATGCGACCCCGTCGTAGACGCGAATCACCTCGAACACGCCATCGCCCCTCAGCAGCCCCTCGTCGGTGGCCGGGATCGTGAGCTCGGCGGCCGGCGCGATGCGGCCGTCGACCGAGCCGAGCTCGGCGGTCGTCGTGGGAGCGGCGAGTTCCTCAGCCATGGCTCCCATGCTATGCGAGCGCGCCCTCGCTGATCCGCGCCGCCACGTCGACCACGACCGGCTTGGGCACGTCCGGATGGTCGATCCACCACAGCGCCAGGCCGGCCAGGCCGCTGGTCAGCAGCTCGGCGGTGGGCTCGACCTGGTCCGGCGGGATGCTCGAGCCGGCGCGCTCCCAGATGAAGCCGGCGACCACCTGGCGCGCGCGGAGGCTGACGGCGCGGCGGAGATCGCGGATCTCGTCGTCGCCGGAGGCGTCGCGGAACAGCATCACCCACGCGTGCCCGTTCTCGCGGACGTAGTCGAGCCAGTGCTCGAGGATGTCGCGAACGCCGTCGGCGCCCTCCGCGAAGGTCGGCAGGTCGTCGCGGTGCTTGGCCAGGAGGGCCATGTAGAGCGCCTTCTTCGAGTCGAAATGGCGGTAGACGATCGGCTTGGTGACCTGCGCCGCCGCGGCCACGGCCTCGAGCCGGGTGCCGGCGTAGCCGTGCCGGGCGAAGAGGCGGCCGGCCTCGCGCATGAGAAGGGCCCGGCGCTGATCGGCGGGGATGCGCTGTTTGACGGACATTGTTACCGGAGAGTAACTTATGTGCCATGACAGATCAGACACACGACCCGGTCCACGGCGCCCGCTACTCCTTCCAGCCCGACGGCGAGAACCTGATCGTCGACACCTGGCTCGAGCCGGGCGGCGCGCTGCCGCCGCACCTGCATCCCAACCAGGAGGAGCACTGGTCGGTCGTGGAGGGCGAGGTCCGCTTCCAGCTTGGGAGCGACAAGCGCGTCCTGCGGCCCGAGGACGGTGAGGTCGCCGTCCATCCGGGGACCAAGCATGGCCTGACGAGCTCGAGCGACCGCGAGGCCCACCTGCGCTGCCGCGTCGTGCCGGCCCGCAACCTCCAGTCCTTCCTCGAGGACAGCGCCGCCGCCGCCCGCGAGGGCCTCTTCATGCGCGGCGGGATCCCCCGCAGCCTGCGCGGCGCCCGCTGGGCGGCCCGCTTCCTCGAGCAGCACCGCGACGACGTCGTGATGACCTTCCCGCCCCGCTTCGTGCAGTCGGCGATGATCGCGCTGCTCGGGCGGTGAGCGTCAGCCGACGCCTCAGCCGTGGTTCTCCAGCGGGCGCTCGGGGCTCGGCGGCGGGACCTCTCGCTGACGCAGGGAGAACGGGGGGTAGTGACTCGGCGCGTGGGTGCATTTCACCACGCCTTGCATACCGTGCTCAGTTGAGCCAGGTGATGCCGTACTTGTTGGAGGCGCTCGCGTAGGTGTCGGGCCCGATGGCACCGGCGCGGTCTGCTTCGGCAAGCTCTCGGAAGAACCCCTCTAATCCGGCGGGGGAGGTGAGGACCAGTATGCGCCCCGCCCGCGGCACTACCCGCCGCTGGGCGTGCGGGACACCGCGCGGGGCGAACACGAGCCCGCCGGGGCCGGCCCGGAGCTCCTGATCGCCGACCTGGAAGACGTGCTCCCCTTCGAGCACGTAGAACAGCTCGTCCTCGTGCTCGTGAACGTGGAGCGGCGTGTCGACGGGTTCGTTCTCCTCGAGGATCGTGAATGCTCCGCCGGTGGTGTCGGCGGACGCTTTGACGACGACTTCGACCTCGCCGAACCGCAGGCGTTCTCCGCCTTCGGCCTCGAGCTCGTATGGTGCGGCGGCGGTTCTCGGTGTCATGGTGTAGTCTCCTCTATTCGATCGAGTCCACTATAAGCAATGACGGATTCGCCAGTCAAGAGCCGCCCGTACGACAGCTCTAACCGGGCGCGCCAGGCGCGCGAGACGCGCCGCCGGATCGTCGCGGCGGCCGCCGTGCTGTTCGTGCGCGAGGGCTACTCCGCAACCTCGATCAGCGCGATCGCGGAAGCGGCCGGAGTCGCCGTCCCCACGGTCTACGCGAGCCTACGCAGCAAGGCCAACCTCCTCCGGGCAGTCGTGGAGCTGACCGTGAGGGGCGACGACGAGGCGACTCCACTCGCCTCCCGTGCCGGCTGGCAGGAAATGCAACGCCAACAGGACCCACGGGAGCAGTTGGCGGTGTTCGCGCACCTGCACCGCCAGATCTGCGACCGCGAGGCGGCCGTATTCGCCCAGCTCGAGGCCGCCGCGGGCGCCGACCCCGAGGCCACGCAGCTGCTCGCCGAGCACGACCAGCTGCGCTACGAGACCCAACGCCGGCTGGCCCGCAGCCTCCATCGGCGCAAACAGCTCAAACCCGGCCTAGCGGCCCGCGAGGCCGCCGACGTCATCTGGACGCTCGCGAGCGAGCGCACCTATCTCGCGCTCGTACGCGACCGAGGATGGAAGGCCGACGACTACCAGCAATGGGTCGTCGAACAACTCGTGGCCGCCCTGCTACCGCACCAATAGCTGTCGGCCCGATTCCGACCACAACAGCACCCTATGGGCCGTGTAGGAATCGAACCTACAACCTTGAGATTAAGAGTCTCCTGCTCTGCCAGTTGAGCTAACGGCCCGGCGAACGGACGAGTTTAGAAGAAGACTTGCGTCAGTCAGTGGCTCCCGACGCGACCGCGTCGAGCGCCTCTTCGCGCGACGAGTGGATCGGGAACACGCGGTCGAGCCCGGTGATCTCGAAGATCTTCGTGATGTTGTCGTCCGTGCAGACGAGCGCGAGCGATCCGCCGGCCGGCCGCAGGCGCTTGACGCCGCCCACGAGGACGCCGAGCGTCGTCGAGTCGATGAAGGTGGCCTTCGAGAGATCGACCACGATCTGCTTCTTGCCCGACTCGATCAGCTCGACCATGCGCTCCTTGAATTCGGGCGCGGTGTAGAGGTCGACCTCGCCGCCAAGCTCGATTATGTGAGTGGCGTCGTCGACGGCCTCGTCTTCGATGTGGAAGTTCACGTCTCTCCCTATTGGTCCTCTTGTCGGGGGGAGCCAGCTTTTGGTTGCGTTCCGTAGCCTACGTCAGCCGCCCTGCGGCTGCGCCTGCTGCTGTTGCCGGAGCGCCTCGGCCTGCTGTTTGACCTGTTTGCGCTGATTCTTCGGCGCCAGGTCCACCGCCTTCTGCGCGGCCAGGTCGGCCGTGCGTTCGTCTTTCGCGAGCGCAGCGTACGCAACGAGCTGGAGATACGCGTTCGGATCGTTCTGCGCCTCGGCGATGATCGTGGCCGCGCGCGTAGCCTCCTTGGGC
>JBOGXT010000397.1:0-8250 GCA_050694635.1 Thermoleophilaceae bacterium | reverse complement strand
GCACTACTACTTCGGCTCGAAGGAGCAGCTGCTCGTCGCGGTCGTGCGGCACGACTGCGAGGTGCGCATTCAGGCGATGGACGAGCGCATCGCCAGGGCCGGCACGGTGGACGAGATCATCGCGGCCCTCGTGGCCGGCCTGGAGGAGTTCATCGAGGGCGAGCCCGGTAGCCAGGCTGTGATCTACGAGATGCTCTCCGCCTCGCGCCGGTCCGAGGACATTCGCGCCGAGCTGGCCGAGCTCTACCGGCGCTGGCGCGCCCACCTCGCCGAGTCGCTGCGCGCGAAGGAGCGCGAGGGCGTGGTGAGGCTCCAGGGCGACCCGGAGTCGGTCGCGTCGATGCTGTTCGCGCTCGGCGACGGCTTCGGCATCCAGGTGATCTCGGACCCCCACTGGGACCGGGACGCCGCCTTCGGCCTGGGCATCCTGGTCGCCCGGGGCCTGCTCGGCGCCGCGGACTGAGCCGGGCGCGGCGCCAGGGCCCCGCGCAAGAGGCTGGAGCCGGCGCCGGTCGAGCCGGACCAGCGCATGTGACGAGCGTCACACATGGTCAGGTGGGATCGCGAACTGCGCCTCGTCGCTCATTCCACCCCCCAAGTCAGCCGTTGGCCTCGCGCCTGACAGAAATCAATACACGTTCACGGCTCTGAGTGCGCCGGGCCCCGGAGGGACTCCTTTCCCTGCCGGTATGCTGATCACATGTCAGCACAGATTGCGGTACGCATCCCCGAGCGGTACCTCGCCGCCGTCGATGAGGCCGTGCGCGCCGGGCGCTTCCCTAGCCGCGCCGCGGCCGTTCGCGAGGCGCTGGAGCGTCTGCTCGCTGAGGAGCGCGAGGGGGAGATCGTCGAGCAGTATCGGCGGGCGTACTCGCGAGACCCGCAGGAAGACTGGGTGGGCAGGGTCGGCGAGGCGCTCATGGCGGAGTCGATCGAGGATCTCGGGCGCGACGCCGGCAGGTAGCGCCTGATGGCGCTGATCGACCGCGGCGACGTCTTCGACGCCGACCTTCCGGACGTCGAGCCACACCCGGTCGTCGTCGTTAGCCGACAGACGACGCTTCCGTTTCGCTCGACCGTCACCGTTGTCCTGGTCACAAGCGTCGTTCGGGGTCACGGTGCCGAGGTGGCGCTCGGGCCCGGCGAGGGATTGGACCATGACTGTGTGGCCAACTGCGACGAGATCCACACGATCCGGAAGGAGCGCCTCACCCGCAGGCGCGGCTCCCTCGGCTTCGAGCGCACCGCAGCGCTCGAAGCGGCCTTGCGACTCTCGCTGGGTCTCGACCGCAAGTAGCTGCGAGAGCCGCCTACCGGCCGGGCGCCCGCCGCCAGCCGCCTCTCGACCTCGTCGCCGAGCTCGGGGATAGGCCCGCGCTCCTGCCGAGCGTGTCGCGGTCGGCGCAGGGTGACCGTGCCGTCCTCCACGGAGTCGCCCTCGACGGTCACGCCGAAGGGCGTGCCGATCTCGTCCTGGCGGCGGTAGCGCTTGCCGATCGATCCCCGGAGTCGTACTCGGCGGCCACGCGGCCGCGCAGATCCTCGTACAGCTCGCGCGCCCGCTCCGGCATCCCCGCCTTGATCACGAGCATCTCGGATGTGGTCGTCGTCAACCACGCGCAGCGCTGGCGGAATTTCGGGCTCGGCTGCGTGGCGCGTGTCCGGGCGAGGGATGAAGTCGTCTACGACTGGCCCGATGGTCACGATCTGACATGTGCCCGAGTGGTGACGCTCTGGCGTGCCAGTAGTCTCCTTCGAGTGAGCCACTACGACCGAGACGCCGACATTGTGTGGCTAGAACTCGCAGGGTTCGACGGTCGGCAGGTCCGTGTGGAGGAGAGGGACTGGGGCTTGGTCGAAACGCATTCCGAGACCGGCGCCGTCGTAGCGATTGAGTTCTGGAAGGCCAGCAGGGTTCTGCCGAGCGAGGCGCTCGACGTGCTTCCGGCGCCAGCGGCCCAGCCGACCGTCATCGAAACGGAGCACGCAGGATCAGAAGCGTCGTTTGGCCCGTCCGCGGGCCGTCTTGGCTCGCATCGCTGACCGCCGATCATCGAACGCTGTCCTCGCGCCTCCGCTGGGGGAATGGATCACGCCCCGAAGATGTCGCCAGCCGTGACCGTGAGGACATCGTCCGCCCGATCCACCCGCTCGCGCCCGCAAACGGCGTAACGCAGGTCTCCGCGTACACGTGGCAACGCCTCGGCCGTCCGCTCCAGCTCGCGGCGTACCCGCTCCGCGTCCACGCGCTTCGCCCACTTCGCCTCTCCGACCAACACCGCCGCCCGCCGCCGCCCCGCGAGCGCTACCGCGTCGATCTCCACCGGCGGGGAGTCGCGCCACCAGCGGCCGATGTCGACGACGTCCTCGCCGAGCTCGCCGGCCGTCGCCATGCGTACGAGGTGTTCTCGGAAAGCGCCTTCCCAGCGCCCGCCCATGTGGTCGTCGAGCTCCTTCATCAGCACCGGGAGAACCTGGCGGCCGAGGCCGCGCTCGATGGCCGAGCGATGGCGGTCGAGGAGCCCGAGCCAGAAGGCCAGGAAGTTGTCAGCGATCCGGTAGATGCGGCGTCGGGTGCGGGCGGGGTTCTCCGTTACGGGGACGAGGCGCTCTACAAGCCGAAGCTCGATCAGCCGGTCGAGCACCCGGCGGGGCTCGGCGCGAACGGCTTGCTCGATCTCGCCGTGACGGGTGCGGCCGGTCGCTATCGCGCGCAGCACGAGCTCGCCGAGTTCCCCGAGGTCGCCCTCGGTGGCCATGACTAGTTGGCCCTCACTGAGCAAACGGCCACCCGGCGTGCAGGCGAGGCGGAGGAGATTGTCGCGGACGCTTGCCGCCTCATCCCACCACTCGAGGTAGAGCGGCACTCCACCGACGAGTCCCCAGACGAGCGCTCTATCCGCCGGGACGAGCCGCTTGAGCATCGCCGCCGCCTCGTAAGGCCGGAAGGGGTGCAACAGCAGAGACAGATCGAATCGACCGTAGAGGGGCGCCGGCTCCTCCTGGATCGCGTGCATCGTCCGCACCGCGGATCCGCACAGAAGAAGCCGCAGCTTGGTACGGCCACGCGCTCGGTCCCAGAACGCGCGCAGCACCCCCGGCAGGTCCGGGCTCGCCCGCACGAGCTCGGGGAATTCGTCCACGACCACGAGCAACCTCTCGCGAGTAGCGGCCTGAGCCAGGGTGTCAAGGGCGTCGTCCCAGTTGGCGAACGGGCGCGCCTCGAGATCCCTGACGCCTGCATCGACCGCCCGCGCCGCGTCGTGCGAGAGAAGCCTCAACTCGTCAGCCTGAGGTCGGCCAGCCGCGGTGTGGAAGACGGTGCGGCGGGAGCGCGAGAATTCCTCCAAGAGGGCCGTCTTCCCCACACGTCGCCGCCCCCAGACGAGACCCAGTGCAGACCCAGGCCGATCCCACCACTCGAGCAGCGTGGACAGCTCGACCTCGCGGTTGACGAACACGCTGCCGAGATTACCGACATCCGTCGTCACCGACATCCGATGTCGGTTACATTGGGTGTGGGCTACGCCGCTTCCTCTCCCGACGCCTTCGGCCGCCGCTACTCCGCCGCCAGGCGCCGCTCCAGCTCGCCAGCCAGCTCCGCGATCGGCACGCGCGCCTGCTCCAGCGTGTCGCGATCGCGCAGGGTCACGGTGGCGTCCTCCGTGGACTGCCCGTCGACCGTCACGCCGAACGGCGTGCCGATCTCGTCCTGGCGCCGGTAGCGCCTGCCGATCGACCCGCCGGCGTCGTACTCGGCGGGCAGGCGGTGGCGCAGGTCCTCATAGACCTCGCGCGCCAGCTCCGGCATCCCCGCCTTGTTCACGAGCGGCAGCACCGCCACCTTGACCGGCGCCATCGCCGGCTGCAGGCGCAGCACGGTGCGGCGCTCGCCGCCGATCTCGTCCTCGTCGTAGGCGTCGCAGAGCAGCGCCAGCACCGTCCGCCCGATCCCGCCTGCGGGCTCCACCACGTGCGGCACGTAGCGCTCGCCGGTGGCGGTGTCCACGTACTCGAGCTTCTGGCCCGAGTGCTCGGCGTGCTGGGTCAGATCGAAGTCGCCGCGGTTGGCGATGCCCTCGAGCTCGGACCAGCCGATCGGGTAGAGGTACTCGATGTCGCTCGTGGCCGACGAGTAGTGCGACAGCTCCTCCGTCCCGTGGGCGCGCAGGCGGAGCTTGCCGCGGTCGATCCCGAGTGAGACGTACCACTCGAGCCGCTGCTCCATCCAGTACCGGTACCAGCGCTCGGCCTCGTCCGGCGGCACGAAGAACTCCATCTCCATCTGCTCGAACTCGAGCGTGCGGAAGATGAAGTTGCCCGGCGTGATCTCGTTCCGGAACGACTTGCCCACCTGGGCGATGCCGAACGGCGGCTTTCGGCGCGCGTAGCCGAGCACGGTCTTGAAGTCGAGGAAGATGCCCTGCGCCGTCTCGGGCCGCAGGAAGACGGTCGAGCCCGCCTCCTTCACCGGCCCGATGGTGGTCTCGAACATCAGGTTGAACTCACGCGGGTCGGTGAGGTCGCAGTCCTTGTGGTCGCCGGGCAGCTTGGAGGGGGCGCGGCCGCAGCGCACGTCGGGGTGCTCCGCGGCGCCCGAGCGGGCCTCCTCGATGTGGTCGGCGCGGAAGCGGAGGTTGCAGGCCTTGCAGTCCACGAGCGGGTCGGTGAACCCCTCGAGGTGACCGGAGGCCTCCCAGGTGCGTGGGTGCTGGATGATCGCCGAGTCGAGCGCGACCACGTCGTCGCGCTCCTGGATCATCGCCCTCCACCAGGCGTTCACGACGTTGTTCTTGAGCAGCACGCCGTAGTGGCCGTAGTCGTAGGTATTGGCGATGCCGCCGTAGATCTCCGAGGCGGGGAAGATCAGCCCCCGGCGCTTGCAGAGCGCGACGATCTTGTCCATGGTCGCCATGCGGGGCCGCACCCTATCCGCCGCGCGAAAAACGCCGGAGGTTCCGGGCTCTCTTCACATCTCGGGGTTGGAGGGGCCTCGTGTTTGGCTACCGTGGCCGGGTGATGGGCACTGCACTGCGCCCGATCGGCCACCTCACCGCATGGCTCGTGTGGCACGCGATGCGCGTCTCGCTGCTCGACGACCTGGAGCGGCCGCGCCCTCCCCACAGCGCTTGAGGGCGCCCTTGGCACTCCTATACTGAGAGTGCCATGCCCATCTACGAGTACCGCTGCGACCAGGGCCACACCTTCGAGGTGATGCAGCGCATGACGGACGACCCGCTCACCAGCTGCTCCACCTGCGAGGCGCCGGTGCAGCGGGTGTTCCACCCGGTCGCGGTGCACTTCAAGGGCTCGGGCTTCTACAACACGGACTACGGCAAGAACAAGGGCGGGGCCTCGTCGGAGGCCGGCGCGAAGTCCGATTCGGGCTCGAAGAGCGAGTCGAAGGACTCCTCGTCCTCGAAGGACTCGAAGAGCTCGACATCCTCGTCGAGCTCGTCCTCCTCCTCGGACTAGCTGCCGTTAAGCAGCTTGTCCACGGCGTCCCGCTTGGCGCCGTCCGACACGAACAGGTTGCTGCCGTTGATGCAGCAGCCGGCCTCGAGCACCTCCGTCTCGTCCGAGTTGCCCGTGGCCATGTCGGCGAACAGCGCCATCAGAGCCGGGCCCTTCATGTCGCTCTTCAGCGCCTTGGGGGCTTGCCAGCTCACCCAGGGCAGCCGGAAGAAGGTGGTGGGGGAGGTGGCGGAGTCGCCGATCGCACGCAGCACCTCCTGCTGCCGGGCTGCGCGGGCGCGGTCGTCCTCGGCGGGCGAGCATGGGTTCTTGCGCACGCGGGCGTAGCCGAGCGCACGCCGCCCGTTCAGCTCGAGCTCGCCCTTCCGGAAGGTGATGCCCTTCCAGAAGTTGTCGAACGGGGGCGAGCAGATGCGCGTCTTGTTCTGCACGGTGATGCCGCCGAGCGAGTCGATCAGCTCGGGGAAGTCCTCGAAGTCGACCTCGACGAGGTGGCTGATCTGGAGCCCGTTGCCGAGGAACGCCTCGATCGTCTCGATGGTGAGCGCGGGGCCGCCGAGGGCGTAGGCGGCGTTGATCTTGTTGGTGCCGTGGCCGGGGACCTCGACCTCGATGTCCCGTGGGATCGACAGCTTGCGCACGCTGCCGAGCGACGCGTGGACGAGCATGATCGAGTCCGCGCGCGAGGGTCCGCTTTGGCTCTCGTCGATCGACTCGCCGGTGCGGGCGTCGGAGCCGAGTACGAGGATCGTGCTGCCGGTGAGCAGGTTGCCGTCGTCCGAGAGGGCCCGCTCGGCCTCGGCCGACACGCCGTCCTGAAGCTGGGCGCTGACCAGGAACAGGACGAGCGACAGCAGGAGCCAGCCCACGATGGCGAGCGCGATCCACTTGAGCACCCGCCCGGGTGTGATCCGCTTGCGCTCGCGCGACAGCCGCGGCTCCTCGTTTCGGGCACGGCCAAGCCGACGCTTGAGCGCGTCGAGATCGGTACCGCCGGAAAGACGCTGGAGAGGGCGCTTCCTGGAGCGGTAGACCTTGTAGTCTGGGCGGCCGCCCGGATTGGGGTCGCTCACACCCCTCTGTATATCGTCCGGCCATGCCGCCAAGGCGGGTCATCGGGATCGACGCGGGGGGCACGAAGCTGCTGGGCGGCGTCGTGGACGAGGATCTCGTGGTCCACCACCGGGTGCACCGGACGTGGCGCGGAGCCGACCGCGCGGAGACGCTCGACATCGTTGTCGAGGCGGTCGAGGAGGTGCGCACGGCGGCGCCCGACGTGGAGGCTGTTGGGTTCGGGATCCCGGCGCTGGTCGAGTGGGATCTGGGTGTCTCGCGCTGGTCCACGCACCTGCCACTGGCGGACGTGCGCTTCCGCGACCTGATGAGCGAGCGGCTCGGGCTGCCCGTGGTGGTGGACAACGACGCCAACGCCGCGCTGCTGGCGGAGGCGCGGTTCGGCGCAGCGCGCGATTGCGCGCACGCGGTGCTCGTGGCGCTTGGGACCGGGATCGGCAGCGGGTTGCTGCTGGACGGGCGGATCTACCGCGGCTCGCGCGGGATGGGGGCGGAGATCGGGCACATGGTGGTGGACCTGCACGGGCCGGACTGCCAGGGCGCCTGTCCGGGGCGGGGCTGCCTGGAGGTGATGGCGTCGGGCTCGGCGATCGGACGCGAGGGGGTGGCGGCAGCGCGCCGGACCCCGTCGTCGGCGCTTGGGAGGCGGCTGGCCGCGGGACGGGAGATCACGGGCGGGATCGTCACCGAGCTGGCCCACGATGGCGACGAGGCGGCGCAGTCGGTGCTTGCCGAGATCGGACGCCGGCTGGGCTACGGGCTGGTGGGGGTGGTGAACGTGTTCAACCCGGAGGCGATCGTGATCGGCGGTGGCGCGATCGCGGCGGGCGAGCTGCTGCTGGGGCCGGCACGCTCGGTGGTCATGGAGCGGGCAATGCCACCGGCGCGCGACGATGTGCGGATCGTGCCGACCCACTTCGGAGACGAGTCCGGGATGCTGGGCGCGGCGCTGCTGGCGCTGGACTCGCTGATCCCGGCGCCAGCAACGTGAGCGGCCGCCTCCACCGCTTGCCCGGCGCCCTCGGCAACTCCTCGAGATCGTGAGCGGCCGCCTGGTCGTCTGCCCGACGCCGATCGGCAACCTCGAGGACGTGACTCTTCGCGTCCTCTCGGCCCTGCGCGACGCCGATGTCGTCGCATGCGAGGACACGCGCCGAACGCGGGTGTTGCTCGACCGATACGGGGTGAACGCGCGGCTGGTGTCCTACCACGAGCACAACGAGCGCTCCCGCGCGGGGCAATTGGTCGAGCGGATGCGCGGCGGCGAGACGGTGGCCTTGGTCTCCGACGCGGGGATGCCCTTGGTGTCCGATCCCGGCTACGTGCTGGTGCGGGCGTGCGTGGGGGCCGGGCTGCCGGTGGAAGTGCTGCCGGGGCCCTCCGCGGCGATCACGGCGCTGGTGGCGTCGGGGCTGCCGGCGGACGAGTGGCGGTTCGGCGGGTTCCTGCCGCGGAAGAAGGGCGAGCTGCGACGGGCCCTCTCGGAGCCGGGCGGGACGCTGGTGGCGTTCGAGTCACCGCGCCGGGTGCCGTCGACTCTGGCACTGCTGGCGTCGCTGGACCCCTCGCGGGAGGTGGCGGTCTGCCGGGAACTGACCAAGGTGCACGAGGAGATCGTGCGCGGAACGGCGGCCGAGCTGGCGGAGCGGTACGCGGAGACACCGCCTCGGGGGGAGGTGGTGCTGGTGGTCGGGGCGGGCG
>JBOGXT010000396.1:0-7368 GCA_050694635.1 Thermoleophilaceae bacterium | reverse complement strand
AGGTCGAGGCGCAGGTAGTCGGCGTAGGTCAGGTCCCCGCGCAGATCGCGCCGGATGCCCGACTCGAGTGGACGCTCGTCACGGCGGGTGGTCATTGGGGCGGTCCTCGTAACCAGTCTTCCCGCCTCCGCAGCTTTGCACGCGGGTGACGCCCCGGCGGCCAGCTCGCATCCCGGTCCCTTCGCCGGCGTCCTGGTAGCCTTACTTCTGTCACAGGGTAAGGAGACCACGATGGACGTGATGGCGAGGCTGTCGTCGAAGGGGCAGCTGACGGTGCCCAAGGCGGTGCGTGACGCGCTCGAGCTGCGTGAGGGCGATCAGGTCATCTTCCGAGTCGAGGGCAAGCGAGCGGCGCTTGGCCGCACGCGCGACCTGCTCGACCTGGGCGGCGCGGTGTCGGTGCCGGCCGAGAAGCGGGGCACGCCCTGGAGCGAGGTTCGTCGCCGCACGCGCGCCAGCCGGGCGCACGCCGCTCGTTGAGCGCCTTCGTCGACACGAACATCCTCGTCCGCCATCTCACGGGCGATCCTCCTGAACAGGCACGGCGCGCCAGCTCCTTCCTTGCAAACGCGGAGGAGTTGCTGCTCACCGACCTCGTGCCCGCCGAAGTGGTCTATGTGTTGGAGTCGTTCTACGAGGTCCCGCGAGCGCGGATCGCCGAGCTCGTTCGCGCGATACTCGCGTTCGAGTCAATCGTCGTCCTGGACCCTTCGCTGCTCCTGCGGGCGCTGGAGCTCTACGAGGTCGATCGGCTCGACTTCGCCGACGCGTACCTCGTCGCCAGTGCCGAGACCAGCGGTGTCGAGACCGTCGCATCGTTCGATCGCTCCATCGACCGGGTTGGCACGGTGCGCCGAGTCGCGCCCGAATGAGACGGAGCTCGCCAGTGCGGTGATCGGCTCTACGCGGCCGGACGGGCCGGCTCCTCGAGCAGCCGAGCGAGCGAGTCCAGCGTCTCGCGGTAGGCCCGCTCCACCATCCCGCCGATCTCCGCATCGGGCGGCTCGAACGAGGCCTCCCACACGATCACGGCGCCGTCCCTGTCCGGCTGGACCGAGAGGGTCCCGCGCGAGTTCTCGATCGCGAGCGGCTGCTGGATGTGCGCATAGCCGTAGGAGCGATCGTCGTCCGAGTAGGAGGTGATCCGCTCGACTATCTGGCCGCCGTCCGCCGTCTCGCACAGGCGCCTGTCACCCTCGACCGTGGCGCTCACGACCCCGGGGATCCAGCTGTCGACGCCGGTCAGATCGCCAACCACCCGCCAGGCCTCGGCCGGCGCGATGTCGACCCGGATCGTGTTCGTGACCTTCATGACGCGGCCGGCTGCCAGAGAGCGATCGCGGCGCCGGTCGGGTCCGCGATGGTCGTGTAGTCGCCTGCGGGGCCCCGGGTCTTGTCCCGCAGCACGGTGGCGCCGAGCTCGAGTGCGCGCTCGGTGGCCCGGTCCACGTCGGGCACCTGCACGTAGGGCAGCCAGCCCGGGTCGCTCTCGCCGTCCGGGCCGATCGCCGCCCAGGGCCGCTCCTCGCCCGCGACCATCCCCTCCTCGGCGATGTCCCAGTCGAGCAGCGACGAATAGAACTCACGCGCACCGGCCGGGTCTTCCGCGCCGAGGCTGAACCAGACGAACTCTCCTGCCATCGTGGCCTCCTTCTCGAGGTGTGGTCCGTCGGTTGTTGAGACACCGCGCCCGGCGGGAACTGTGCGGCCGCACAGTTTCGCGCCGCCGTGGTGTCACTACTGGCGATGCGCGCGAAAGGAAGAGGCCTTGCGAGGATGCCGTGGTGACCGAGAGAACGCTCGCTCGCGCCCGCGCGGGAGACGAGGAGGCGTTTCGCGAGCTCACCGATCCCTACCGGCGCGAGGTCCAGCTTCACTGCTATCGCATCCTGGGCTCCATCCAGGACGCCGAGGACCTGGTTCAGGAGACGCTCTTGGCGGCCTGGCGCGGGCTTGAGCGCTTCGAGGGTCGCGCGTCGCTGCGCTCGTGGCTCTACCGCGTCGCGACCAATCGCTGCCTGAACGCGCTCAGGGACAGCGGACGCCGCCCCCGCGAGATGCCGCCTCCGCCCGAGCAGCCGCCCGACCCGCCGGAGCCCACACGCCGCGCCGATCCGATCTGGCTCGAGCCCTACCCCGACGCCCTGCTCGAGGGCGTGAAGGACGTGTCGGCCGGGCCGGAGGCGCGCTACGAGACCCGCGAGGCGATCGCGCTCGCCTTCGTCGCCGGACTGCAGCATCTGCCACCACACCAGCGCGCCGTGCTGGTGCTGCGCAACGTGCTCGGCTTCCGAGCGGCAGAGGTCGCCCAGATGCTCGGCACGACTGAGGGCTCGGTGACAAGCGCGCTTCATCGCGCTCGCACAGCGCTCGAGACCCGCCTCCCCACGGAGGGGCGCGAGCAGGCGCCGCTGCCGAGCTCGCCGCAGGAGCGTGAGCTCGTCGGTCGCTTCGCGGACGCCTTCGAGAGCGGCGACGTGGACGGCGTGGTGGCCCTTCTGCGCACCGACGCGTGGCTCACCATGCCGCCCGAGCCGCTCGAGTACCAGGGTCATGCCGCGATCGCCGGGTTCCTCTCCACCGTGCCCGCGGGCGGGGCGCTCGAGCGTTTCCGGCTCGTCCCGACACGCGCGAACACTCAGCCCGCGTTCGGCTGCTACCTCGAGGACCTCCGGGCGCCGATCGCCCGCGCCTACGGGCTGATGGTGCTGACGCTCGAGGGCGACCGGATCTCCGCGATCACCGGCTTCCCGGACACGAGCGTCTTCCCGCTCTTCGGGCTGCCGAGGACATTGCGAATCTGACTCAGGGCAGAGCCCGACCAGTTTGGGCGCGGCGCGGTGTCCTTATGGCCCCAACCGGCCGCCGCCCGCGCGGACTAGCGCGCTGCGAATCGTTCGCCGCGAGCCTGCCGCCGAAGTGACTGGGTTGCGACAATCACGGCGGGATGACCTCGTCGGCGCCCACGCGCGTGCTGGTCGTCGCCCACCGAACCGCGGCGACGCCGAGGCTGCTCGCCGAAGTCCGCGCGCGTGCCCGCCGGTCCCCCTGCAACTTCACCCTGCTGGTGCCGCGACCCTACTGGGACCCGGACACCGAACAGGCCGCGGACACGCTGGAGCTCGCCATCCCACTGCTCGACGAGGCGGCAGGTGGGCACGTGGAAGGCATCGTCGGCGACAGCGATCCGTTCACCGCTGTGGAGCAGGCGCTCGAGCGAGCCGAATTCGACGAGATCATCATCTCCACACTTCCGGCGCGGGTGTCGCACTGGCTGCGCCGCGACCTCCCGCATCGTGTCGAGGCGCTCGGCCTACCGGTCAAGGTGGTCACAGCCAAGCAATCCGAGCGCGCCTTCTCCGACGCTCGCTGAGTAGCTCTCAGTCCTCGCAGATGTCGGCAACACGGGCCCGCCCCGCCTGCACCACGTCGTTCGGATCCACCAGCACGCCGTGCTCGTGGTCTCCGCCACAGCACAGGATGCGGTCGTGGTCGAGCAGGCGCTGGTCCACCAGCTCCAGCGCCTGGAACATCGGCCCGAACGGGGGCACTGCCCCGATCTCGAACCCGTCGAACTCCTCCGCCATCTCCCGCTCGGTCACCAGCCGCAGCCCCTTCGACCCCAGCTCCAGCTTGACTTTGTGCATGTCAAGCCGCTCCGACGAGGGAACCACGGCGAGCCGCACCCCCTCCTCGTCGCGCAGCACGACGGTCTTCGCCACGTCGGTGGGCGGCATGCCCGCCGCTCGCGCCTCCGCGGCCGCGGTCTGTGTCCGCTCGTGCTCCACCACCTCGTAGCGGACGCCCTCGCGCTCGAGGAACTCGGTCACCGCCGTATGGCCGGCCTGGTCGCTCATCACAGCCCTCCGTCGTCGCCTTGTCGCATGGTACGTCCGCCGGCGACCGGTTGCGCGCGCCCCGAGGGCGGGTAAGTAAGTTGAGAAGGAGCACAGGTTCCGCACCGGCGGGTCGAGCCGGGCGAGAACACGAAGCGGCGGAGGCGACCTGGATGGCGACCACCACTGCGAGGGGCACCAAGGGCGAGGTCGGGAAGGCGCCACTGACCGCTGACGACCGGCGCGCGCTGCTGCGCCTCATGCTGCTCATGCGCGCCACCGAGGAGCGCGCCCTCACGCTCTACCGCCAGGGCAAGGTGCCCGGCTCCTTCTATGACGGGCGCGGGCAGGAAGCGACCGCGGTGGGCCCGGCATTCGCGCTCGGCCCGCGCGACCGCGCCTGCATCCTGCACCGCGACCTGGGCGCGCATCTCGTCCGCGGCGTGACGCCGGGCCGTGTGCTGGCCCAGATGATGGGCCGGGCCACCGGGGTCACGGGCGGGAAGGACGCGAACATGCATTTCGCCGATCAGAGGCTCGGCTGCGTTCAGATGGTGTCGATGCTGCCCGACATGGCGCTCGTGGCGTGCGGGCTGGCGATCGCCTTCCAGATGCGACAGGAACCGCGCGTGGCCATGACGTGGTTTGGAGACGGCGCCACCGCCAACGGGCAGTGGCACGAGGCGATGAACGTGGCGGGCATCCGGCAGCTGCCCGTGGTGTTCGTGCTCGAGAACAACCACTGGGCCTATTCGACGCCGAACGAGCGCGAGTTCGCGGTGGACCCTGTGGAGCGCGCCGCGGGCTACGGCTTCCCGGGCGTCAAGGTCGATGGCAACGACGTGGAGGCCGTTTTCCAGGCTGCCGCGGAGGCCTGTGAGCGGGCACGCTCGGGTGGCGGTCCGACCCTGATAGAGGCCGAGACGATGCGCATGCACGGTCACGGTGCGCACGACGACATGCGCTACGTGCCAAAGCAGATGTTCGAGGAGTGGGAGATGCGCGACCCGATCCGCCGCTACGAGGAGCGGCTCAGCGAGGACGGAATCGAGGTGGAGGCGATCCGCGCATCGGTCAAGGAAGAGCTCGAGCGCGAGACCGCCTGGGCGCTGGAGCAGCCGACGCCGGACCCGGCCAGCGCCACCCAGGGCGTGTTCTCCGACGGGGACCCGGAGCTGGGCGACGGACAGGCGCCATGGTCACGCTGGAGCGGCGGGGAGGCCGGCGGTGCCTGACCTGACCTACCTCCAGGCCATCTCCGACGGGCTGCGCGAAGAGATGCGCGCCGATGAGTCGGTCTTCTGCCTCGGCCAGGACATCGGCGCCTTCGGCGGCGCCTTCAAGGTCACCGACGGCTTCATCGAGGAGTTTGGCGCGGATCGAGTCTGGGACACCCCGCTCGCCGAGAACGCCATCATCGGCACAGCGGTCGGCGCGGCGGTGGAGGGGCTCAGGCCGGTGTGCGAGATTCAGTTCGCGGACTTCATCTCGTGCGGCTTCGATCAGCTCGTGAACGTCGCGGCGAAGCTGCACTACCGCCAGGGACTCTCCGTGCCGATGACCGTGCGCCTGCCCTCCGGCGGCGGCTTCTCGGGCGGCCCCTTCCATTCCCAGAATCCCGAGGCGTGGTTCCTGCAGGCGCCGGGACTCAAGGTCGTGGCTCCCTCCACGGCTGAGGACGCGAAGGGACTGATCGCCGCCGCCATCCGCGATCCGAACCCGGTCGTATACATGGAGCACAAGCACCTCTACCGGCGTGCGCGGGGTGAGGTGCGCGAGGAGCGCTACGAGACGCCGCTCGGGAAAGCACGCTTGGCGCGCGAGGGCGACGACCTGACGGTGATCGCCTACGGCGCAATGGTGCTGACGGCGCTCGAGGCGACAGAGGACCTCGACGGCGCCTCGGTCGAGGTGCTCGACCTGCGCACGCTCAACCCCTACGACCGCGACGCCGTCCTGGCCAGCGTGCGCAAGACCAGCAAGGTGGTGCTGGTACAGGAGGCAACGCGGTCGTGCGGGGTTGCCGCGGAGATCGCCGCGCTGATCGCCGAGGAAGCGTTCGAAGATCTGGACGGACCGGTGATTCGCGTCACCGCTCCTGACGTGCCCATCCCCTTCAGCCCGCCGCTCGAGCGCGCCGTGCTCCCGCAGGTCGAGGACGTGAAGGAGGCGTGCCGTGAGCTCCTCGCGTACTAGCGCGGCGATCGCCGAGGTCACCATGCCTCAGATGGGCGTGTCTGTCGCCGAAGGCACGATCACCGAGTGGAAGAAGCAGCCGGGCGACCGGGTTGAGGCCGACGAGCCCATCGTGGAGATCTCGACCGACAAGGTCGAGACAGAGATCCCGGCGCCGGCCGGCGGGCGGCTCAAGGAGGTGGTCGTGGAGGTCGGGCAGACGGTCGAGGTCGGCACGTTGCTCGCAACCATCGACATCTCCGCGGATTCGGGCGACGGGCGCGCGCCCCTCTTCACGCCGGTCGTGCGTCGAATGGCCGACGAGCACGGCATCGATCTCTCGCAGGTGGAGGGCAGCGGCCGCCGCGGGCGCGTGACCAAGAAGGACGTTCTGGCCTATCTGCGCGAGCACGAGGAGGCCGAGGCAGCCCCGCGCGAGGAGAAGCCCGAGCCGGCGCTCCACATGGAGTCCCCTTACCGCGAGGAGCCGCCGGTTACGCCGGAGCGCGGCCCGGCGCCCGGCACGCGAGAGCTGTCCGTGATGCGCAAGCGGATCGCCGAGCGCATGGTCCACTCGGTGCGCACCGCCGCACACTGCACGACGATCGTCGAGGCCGACATGAGTCGGATCGAGTCCGCCCGCGGGGACCACTCCTACCTCCCGTTCGTCGCGCGGGCGACCATCGTCGCGCTCCGCGCGCACCCGACCCTGAACGCCACGCTCGACGGCGACCGGCTGACGGTGCACCAGGACGTGCACCTGGGCATCGCGGTCTCCCTCGGCGAAGAAGGGCTCATCGTGCCCGTGATCCGGAACGCGCACGAGCTCTCCCACGAGGGGCTGGCCGCCCGAATCCGCGACCTCGCCGAGCGGGCGCGCAGCAAGCGCCTCTCGCCGGACGACGTCGCCGGCGGGACCTTCACGATCACGAACCCAGGCGCCTTCGGCGCGCTGCTCGCCACGCCGATCATCAACCAGCCCCAAGTGGCGATCCTGGACCTCGAGGCCGTGCTCAAGCGGCCGGTCGTCGTCGGCGATGCCGCGGCAGGGGACAGCATCGCCATCCGACCGATGACCTACCTCTGCATGTCGTGGGACCACCGCGCGCTCGACGGCGCCCTGGCCGCCCAGTTTCTGTCGACGCTCAAGCGCAACATCGAGGGCTGGAGCGGCCGACCCGGACCGCGGTGAGGGAGAATCTCCTGGACTGACGGAGCGAACAAAGGAGGCACCATGCCCGACGAGACCGCGCCCGGACCGGCCGCCCGGCTGCAGCCGCCGACTTAGAGGTCGAGGCGTTGGCGGTGGTAGCGGGCCTCCGCACGGACCCGCCCGGTCTCGCGCTCGGACATCACC